>NZ_AJRG02000004.1:0-133753 GCF_000298715.2 Streptococcus sp. GMD5S | reverse complement strand
GTATCCATATTTTTAAAAGCTTCCGCAATCTTGTTCATAAAGCCATCTAATGAGTCTACCGTCTCTACTAAATTTTCCATACATGTTTTTGCGAGACCCGCACAAGACTCTAGATTACTTGTAACCGGTGCATCAATGATAGTCGACATCCCCTTTGAAATCTCATCTGTCGAAACCTTAATACTTGCCTTAATACTTTGAATTCGCATCGGTTGGATCTGTTTAACGGACATTGCTCAATTCCTCCTTTGGTTTCAAGACATTGATAAACTCTTCATAGGAATGAACCACATGGTCTTTCCCGTCCTTGGTCACCTCTCCATAAACTGTTAGATTATCAAACAAATCTCTGTCCTTAGGGATTAAGAGACTGTATATATCAGAGAGAAGCTTGATATCTGTCTCGTTGGTCAAGAAAAATAGCCCACCTTTCTTCTTAGTCATCAAGTCATAGGCTGCAGGATACTCCTCCTTCAAACGCCAGTCTGAAGACTGTTCAATTACGGATTGAGAAAAACTAATTGGAGTGTCTATATGTAAAAGGTCACCTGCATAATATTCTTTTAAATTAGTAAATTCTTTAAATATATTAACATTTCTGTTCTCTAGAGCCTTTCCGGCATCCTTAGGGATGTCTTCTAGTTTACCTGTTGCCATGTTAAAGAGGACTTCCTTACGATCCTCACCTCCCGTTTTCTGGAGAACGACTGTCCGGTATTCCTGATCTTTGTAAGCAAAAAAATGAGTATAGGCACTTGAAACTGGAAAGTAAGAAGCATCATAATCCGCAATAGCCTTCAAAAGATCATACTCCTTACGAGGCAAATCATCCTGACTGGTATCATAGACCTGAATCTTCCAATACTCCCCCCAACTTAGATTCTTCACATCAAAGCGATTATCTCCCGATTCATAGATTAAACGGATACTTTCTGTGGCTATAAATCGTCTCCCATGAATTACCAAACTATAGTCAACCGGCTCATCCCTATCTCTTTTCCCATTACTATTCTTTGTCTCTTTCCAAGAAATGACCAGCCCCTGTCTATCAGCTATAAATTCATGAGATGCTGGTTCTACTTCAATTGACCAAACTTTATAGCGATCATGTGTCAAATAGCGATACAAAGGATAGCCTCCAGAAACCACAACAAGAAGGCTTAAAACCCCCAGAATGATTAGTATTTTTTTCCTGTATTGTTTCATTGACTTCCTCCTGAGTATTTACTATTTAGATAGAGCTGATATTCTTCATAGCCATGTTTGGCATTTTGGTCAGAAGAAATCGATAAATGTTCCAATACATTTTTATACGTTTTCAACTGGTCTACGCTCATATTGACTAGAGAAAGATCGGTCTCCTCGCCTAAGAGATACTTGCTCATTTCTGGTGTTACAGAATTTGAGTTAAGTTGATTTTCTTTGTTTATTGCTTCTTGGATTATTGCCCTTGTATCATTACTAGTACTATTCACCTTATAATGGCTGGACGACTTCGCATATTCAACATAAGGAACAAGACCTTCATTATCCATCTCTTTCAAGCGGACCTCTGTATAAAAATTATGTGTTCTCATGCGAGAAATTGCGACTGAACTCTTCCCATCTTTCTGGAAAAGATAGGTATTCCCTCGATTTAAAAAGTCATCCACCATCTCAATGCGTGTCTTTTCTTTTTCCAAGTCATATCCCTTTAACTGATCGACATACTTCAAATAGGCTTGTATGGTTGCTGTTGGTAATTGAATACCCATATTGTATGGACCCGTCTTCGTAAAACCACTTTCAACAACTTTCCCCTTAACGGTTATATCCTTATCAATCGCAGAAAAGAGTTCTTTACTGAATTCCTTAGAATCACTGGTAGCCAGAGCATCAATCATCGAGACGATAGGAACTGCTTCAGGTATGAAAGTACCAACCAGTGCATAAGTTATAGCTTTACCCATTGCAGCACGCATATCTTTATTCGCTTCTTCGCGAGATTTCTCAAGTTCACCGATCCGAGCCTGCTTCTCTGCCATATTATTTCCAATAGCGGTTGCGTATTCTTCCATTTTGTAAACCTTGGTTTCGGTTGTATTGCTAATACTCGTTGGATAAGAGTAGCCACCTATATTCATTTCCAAGGTTGTTTTCTTTGTATCAACCGTATTCTTAAATGAAAATGTTGCATCCGATATATCTGAAATTGAAACTTTTGTTCTCGTTTCGGTGACATATAGTTTGTCACCAACTGCTAATTTTCCTTTTGATGTTTCTGTCCGTCCTATCTCCATTACATAAAGAGATTCCATCAAACTAACAAACTTATCCGTCAAAGCAAGATGCTTATTATATGCTGCCATCTGGTTGCTCTGTAAAGTGCCGTCTTTAGCATATTGAACTTCCATAACCTTTTCAAGAGTATCACCTAGCCTAACTCCAGCCTTTTGAAACTCTAGCAAAAATGGTTGGTTAGCAGAAAAATCCCGATTCCCCATAGCGTCTAAAAGATGGTTCAGAGTGGCTGCATCTCCTGATTCAATCCACTCCATCATTTCCTGAGCACCAATACTGTAAAATCCTTCACTAAGATCCCCAGGTTTTTCGTTTAATATGTCTCCTGGCTGTTTATTAAGTATTGCACCTAAAGCACGTCCATCTGCTTCTGTTTGAATACTATCCAAATAACTGATTTTTCTCTTAGTAAGACTACCATTTTTAATTCCTGCTAAGATACTAGAAGCCGGAATATTACATACTGCACTGGCATTTTTTATTCTAGTCTGTAGAGTTTTTAGTTCTGCTTCTGCATCCGTAGTATCTTTTGATAAGGTATCATGTGCTTGTTGCAAGGCGTTATGAGTATCACGACGTGCAGTCGCTGCACTAGCTAAATCATCTCCCGCAGTTGTTTTAATAGTTGTTAAATCTTCTGATTCAATACCTAGTTCAGCAGTAGCATCGTTTAATAGCGTTTGAAGATTATCGACTTTTGTTTTGATCTTCTCATATTGTTCAGACTCCACGCCATCTAATTTTTTATAGACAGAATCATTACCAGTTTGTTGAGTCCATGCTTTATTTTGGAAACCGGCAGCTGTAGCAGCATTTTCAAATGTTGATAAAGCTGTTGAAAAATGCGTAATAGTGGTAGGATACTCTTGAAATACTTGGGTCTGTAAAGTATTCAATCGAGTGAAGAAAGCATTTATTGCCTCTCCTTTGTCCTCTGAATCTCCTGTTTTACCTGCCTTTTCATTAAATTTACGCATCGTTTGTTTAGAAGCCGAGTCCACACCTTTTGAAAACTCTTGAACAGCCGAACTATAACGAGCTATGGCCGGTAAGTCATGTACTTTTATAATATCACTCATACTTTACTCCTCCGTTGTTAGACTTTTTTCAATTTCTAACCAACTAATACTAAGGCTAATCCCCGACTTCTCTGTCTCTAATTCAGAAATTTTCTGAGTCAATTTGGCCACTACGTCATCACTCTTTGCTGAAAGCTTTTGTTTAGCTGTTTTTAGTATTTTCTCTTCATTATTGGTTTCATTTAAATATGGTGTTCCTGCTAAATAATAGGTCGTTTCAATATGTTCATTGCTCGTAAGTACATATTCTATATCCGTTGAAAAATCTGTAAGTGCTTTTTTACATTCTTCCAATCGACTAATTTGACTATTCAAATTAGTAATTTCTCCACGCTTAGCATCTATCTGAGCTTGTATGGTTGCTTTCCCCATCACTCCTCCTTATATCATTAATACTTTCATTCTACTTGCTAACCCATCGGCCACATAGTAGTGTTCTTGTTCTTCTAATTGTGGCTCACGAACAGGTCTGTTGGTTACTGTCAGAACTGATTGATCGCTTAAGCGAAGCCCTATAACAGCCTGCTTATAAGAGCGAACAGTTTTTGAGACCACATCAATGTATTTAGTAATCAATGGCGAACTCATTACAAGAGAACCATATCCAGCTCGAATTCCTTTGTCTAGGACATAAGCCAATGTATCAAGCGCTTCTGAGTTTAATTCTACCACTAATTCGGTTAAATTGTAAACAACCACTGTTGCAACATGATCTCGCTGTTTGCCTTCTAACCGCTCCTGAATTCTCTTCTCTATACTTGCAATCCCCGCCTGATATTCCTCTGGACTTGCAAGAATCGTCACTCCTTCCATTTCAGGTAAGTTATGATACTTCGGTGCCAAGATGATGACCTTCTGTTTCCCTTTGGCAATGTGTTTCACCAAGGCTGTCATCTGTTCTTCTTTATCTGTTAGGTAGAGAAGATTTCCTTTAGCCAGATTCCAAGTGACGGGCTCAACTGTCTCCATGTCAAGTCCTAATGGCACGAGGCCGTGTTCATAGGCAGTCTGCACGCTTGCTCGGCTATAGAAGTCTTTCTCCGTCAACTCCTCTGGTACCATCGGGATGGCACTTGGGCGTTGTCCTGTCCAGGCTTCTTGGAGGGAAGCCACTTCCTGACGTAGGTTGTTGAGGACTTGGGTATCATTAGCTCCATAAACTGAGAGTGCCAGCTGGATCACATCCACTTCTTCCCGCTTCATAAGGGCACGGCCCTTGATGTCTTCCATAGTCATAGCGAGTGGCGTAGAGCCCACGATGGCCCGCACTTCACCCGCCTCATTTTGTGGCAGGCTCAACTGGTGCTTGAAGTTTGAGTAAAGTTGTGCACGAAGGTTGGTCTGACGTCCGGCTGTCACCAAGAGGTGAACCCCGATACTGAGACCTTCACGGGAGATGCGCACCAAGAGCTTGAAGAGTTCCGCCTCATAGGCTTCTTCCTTGAAGGCCTCATAGCTATCTAAGAGGATGACAATAGCCGGCTCTTCCTGACCACTGGCCTGACGGTAGAGGTCTAAAGTCCCAACACCATAGTCCGCAAGGAGTTTCTTACGACGGTTGAGTTCTTTCTCCATGATTCGTACAAACTTAGAGATCTTCTCCGTTTGGTCCAGAAGCATGGTATCCGCCACCTGTGGAAGCTTGGACAATGGAGCCAAACCATTGGTACCAAAGTCCATCAAGTACATGGTAAGGGCCTTGGGACTGAATTTGCGAGCCAAGTCCATACCAGCAGTCTGAAGGAAGGTGGTCTTTCCTGTACCCGGACTTCCGTAGAGGAGGATATGACCATCCTTGGAGAGATTGATAGAGACAGCTTCCTGCTTCTGGGCCTGCGGGATATCTGCCATCCCCAAGAGGACAGAGAGTGGTTTCTCTTGTGTCCAGGCTACTGTCGGTTGCACTTCTTCCAGTTCGTCTAGTGCGATTCGCTCTTTGAGCGGTGGCAACCATGGCTGTGGTACTGGAGGAATTTCTTGTTCTTCACACAAGAGCTGGATATGGTGCACTATCGCATCCAACTCTGTTGGAACTTCCTTGATCTCATCCACATCTTCTAAGCCTGATAGGTCTTCATTCAAGATCTCATATTGGCCCAATTCATTGATTAGGTAGATGGTATGGTCCTCAATCCCCATATCGTCCTTGTCCGGCTGGTAATCCGCGCCTGACCAGGCTGACTGGAAGAGCTCATAGACTTCATTGTTTCCGACCTGCAGATAGGCACGTCCCGTCTGGGTGATCTCTGCCGCATCCGGTGTATGAAGCATTTCATTGGAGTCCGAACGATCCGCAACTTTAAGGGCAATCTTAAAGCGAGAGTTGGACCAGATCTGGTCATCGACCACACCTGATGGCTTTTGAGTTGCTAGGATCAAGTGGACACCGAGGGAACGTCCGACACGCGCGATAGATACCAACTCCTTGATAAAGTCGGGCTGGTTGACCTTGAGCTCTGCGAACTCATCTGAGATAAGGAAGAGATGAGGGAGCGGTTCTGTCGCTTCTCCGTTTTTAAATTTTTTCTGGTATTGATTGATATGGTTGACTTCGAACTCTCCAAAGAGTCGTTCACGACGATGGATCTCCGCATTGATCGAAGCCAAGGCTCGCATGGATTGGGCACCATCCAAGTTGGTAATCGTCCCCAAGAGGTGAGGTAGGTTTTTAAAGAGATTGGCCATCCCACCACCCTTGTAGTCGATCAGCAAGAAAGCCACATCATGAGGGTGGAAGTTAACAGCGAGGGATAGGATATAGGATTGGATGGTTTCTGATTTCCCTGAACCAGTCGTCCCTGCGATCAAACCATGAGGTCCATGGGCTTTTTCATGCAGATTGAGCTGTACCAGATCATCCTGACCACGCAGACCAATTGGCACAGCCAAACTCTTGTAAGGTGCGTTCTTTTTCCAACGGCTCGATACCTGCAAATCCTCAAAGGTCTCCGCCCCATACATTTCCATAAAAGTCACAGAATCTGGGATTGAACTCTTAAGGTTTTGGAGGTGATTGAGCGGTGCCAAGGTACGGGCGATCCGCTCCTTATCATAATCTGCTGGGAAATGGTCCAAACGGAAGTCCGTCTCTTTCAAGACTCCTTCTTCCATGACCAGTTGGCCCGTATTGCGGTCCTTGATATTGATCACTGTTTGGATGTTCTCAGACAAGGAACTCATGACATCCTCTACAAAGATGAGGGAGCAGCCTAATTCCGTTGGATCTTCGGTAAAGAACTCCATGATGATATGATCCAAAATCAGCTTCTCATCGGTCACTAAAACCACGTAATGAGGATGGAAGAGGGTGCTCTCCTTGTGGGATGCTTCTTCCTTTTGACTACGGCGTAGTTTCAAGATTTGGTTCAAACTATTCAGAACTTGGTCCCGTGTTCGTTGATTGTAGACAAAACCTCGGACATTGAGTTCTTGCAGTTTAGCATGAGGAAGCCAACGCATCCAAGACCATTGCTCTTTTTCCTCTTCAGGCAGGATCGTAATAAACTGCACATCATGATAAGAATGGAAAGTCGCTAGCTGCATCACCAAAAGTTGCAGTTGTTCTAGAACGAGATTTCTAGGTCCAATATAACCCACCGGTCCATGGCTGAGGTTTGCCGGGATTGGCATATCTGGGATTTTTTTGTGACGACTATAGAGAGCGTAACCCTCTTCTTCTAGAGCATCCTTCTTACCGCTACGCTCCTGTTGACCGTATTTCAAGTCATAGCTAGTCGGCATTTTCCCGAGTCCCAAACGATAGTATAAAAAGTCAAAATGCAAGGGAGTCTTTTCGTAAATTCGGTGATTGTAACTCTCAACCAAGTCCGTCAACTCTAAAACCGTTGGAAAATGATAGTGCATCCCTTCTTTTTGTTCTCGTTCCAGGCGAGTCAATTCCTTGACCTTATCTTTCAGGTAAAGGCGATAGAGATCGACCCGTTCCTTCTTATCAGCCTTGTACTTTTTACGATTTTTGATAAAACCACGGATAGAAAAAATCATTGTGGTTATGGACATCCCTACTGTCGCAAGAATATAGATCCCTCTAGGTTGAATCAAGGTGATCAAGACAGTTACCCCGACCATCATCAAAGGAGGAACGATCAGCTTTAACAGTTCATCACTCGGCTTAACCGGCTCCTGTCCTGGGGGATTGATCAAGATTTTATCCTCGCTACCACGATAGATGATCCGTGGAGAACGATGATAATCTGGATAATCTTCATAAAAACCATATCGAGATGGTTCTCTCAGAGTCAGTTGTGACCCAACTTGGGCAGGACCCTGAACCCATACTTCATCAGGATAGAACTTGATCGTCACCGCCCCTAGACTCAACTCATCTCCAAAACCAATCAATTGCTGGTCCATTTGTTCCAGATGATTGTTTCGATAAAATGCGCCTTTTAGTCGAGTTAGCTTCCATTGATTTTGGGATTTTTGGAGTAAGAGTTCAACATCTCCATCTAGTGTGATCAATGCACCTTTTTGAGAGCCAATCTGAAACTCTGATAAATCCAAAAGGTCATAAACCCTTGGCTCCCCTTCTCGGAGATAAAAGACGACCTCACCCAAACGCAGACCATCTTTCAAGAGTCCCACTTCATCGTCGTACTGATAAAAGACCTCGTCACCATCGACCTTGAGCTGAATCGGTCTTTCCTGTTGAGAAAGGTAGACTTGGGCCTTTTCAGTCGCCCCGATCAAGACCGTCTTATCTGCACTCAGTTCTACTTCATAACGCAGACCTTGGCTGTAGAAAATGATTTGTTTTTTCATAATTTCTCTCCTTGGTCTACTTAATTGCTAGAGGAACTACTTGGAACAGGTTTCTTCTCAGATGACGGTTTGCTTTCAGAAGCTTTGTCTTGCGGATTAGGAGTTGTAGAAGCATTGGAGCTTGATTCACTCGTTAGTAGCTCACTTCGACTATCCCAGTATTTCTTATACTCGCTTTCCAAAGTATTCAACTTACTTTCACGGTCTTTCCCTGACAAGTTGCCATCTTCTCGAACCTGCTTGATTTCCTGAGTCAAAGCGTAGAGAATCAAGTCACTGTCGTTAATCCGTTTGGCAATATCAAGAGCCTCTTCAAAGCGATTGCGCCCAACCTGGATCCAGTAAGTCAAATAAAGCTCATCTGACTTGAGTGTTACGTTGTTCAAGATGACTTTCTTTTGTTCAGAAGAAAATTCCAACCCCTGAATATAAGAGTAAGCCAACTCATACTTTTGCGTATTCGGCAAGCTAGCTGGATCAATTCTCTCTAATTCTGTAATAACACCACTATAATCAACTTTAATAAAGGCAGTATCTGCCTGCAACATCTTTTCTTTGAAAGGATTTTGCACAAAAATCAGATAGATCAGTGGAACGATCAACAAGACAACGCTGGCTGTTAACCAAATCGTTGCCAGTTTAAAGACACGATGGCGTCTACTTGGAACCAAGACCAAATCTGCCCGTTCTTTCGCAGCCTTCTCCGTGTAGTACTTCTCCAAAACAGCTACTGCAGCCTCTATATCATCTGCCTGACATAGGTCATTTAAGAAGTCGGGCAAGGTCTCTAATTCCAAGGAACCATTATAAAGATCCATGAAATCCAAATCGCTAAATAGTGTTACTGTAAAACATTTAGCCTGGCGTAAAAAATCTTCTGAGGATATGGATTGAGGAACCATCAGACCAGGAATTCCACGATAAGCAATCTTAGCCTGAGCATCCTTGGTAATAAAGAGATTTACTGGGTGCAAAAGGAAAGTCACAGGTAACTCCAAGGCGCCCTCTAGACGAAAAACGTTTAGGGCCAAACGGATTCTTTCCGAAATGGTACGTTCCTTTATTTCCTCATAAGTCAGTCCATGAGCTTCGACTTGATAGGAGAAGGTGACACTATCCTCATCAGACACCATCGATTGCTCCAAAAAGAATGGATGATGCAAATCCAATAGTAAGAGTTCCCGTAAATCTTGACTCGCAACATCTGAACGTTTGAGTTTTAATTCCCAGTTTGTTTCATTTTTTTCATAGACAAACGACTGTCCACCAAATTCAAATTTTTCTTCAGCCACCTATATCTCCTCAATTTCTACTAAATCTCCTGTCGTCATAGGATAATCAGACAGATGTTTCCCTTCATCAATCAACAAACCTTTATTGACAATTCTTAATTGATATTTTTTTCGCTTGATACCTGGATTAAAAATCGTATCCACTTCTCGCACCAGCCGGCGCACTTCAATTCGCCGTGGAATGCGAATATCCACATCTCTTTCTCTCAAACGTAGGGTAATATTGATATGTTGCTCCACCTTTTACACGCCTCCTATGCCTGGTTTATCCTTTTCTAAGTTATTTAGACAGACTAGTTAAAAACTTAGTCCATCCCTTCTACCATCACACGATAACTCATTACTGCCGTTGCTCCAAAAAGCAAGAAAATCAACACCACATAGAATATCTCTGGAAGAAAGTCATTCAGACCACCTTTTTCTACATGGCCTATATTTGTTTGAAATTTAATTGTTTTTTGAGCATTGGGCTGAAACAACTGTTCTTCAGAAGATTTTTTCACTGGTCTCTGTATAGCAGAAAACAGTTGGCCCCTTTCTGTGATCAACTGTTCCTCTTGATGCTGTTGCATGTCCTGCAACCTCTTTTGAGTTGCTTCATTAAAAAGCTCCTTGGTTTGTTCAGACTGTAGACCAAATTTCAATCCCTCTTTCTTTTCAAGTCGGGAATCATCAATCTGCAGACTATTATCCTTCAAATCATCTGCAGCAGCCCCAGAGACTGCTGCACATGTTACTAAGGTAAGAAGGAAAAGAATGATTTTCTTCATATTTCTATTTTCTATTCTTTCTCAGCTTGGTTTGCTTGAAACCACAAACTACTTTCTCTGATAAAAATATTTATAACAAGTAAAACAGCTATGACAACAATCGTTGCAACAAAAGCGATAATTGCTGCTGGATGTCCATCAAAGTATCCTGAAAGCAAACCTTCTAATATTGATAACGCATTGAGATTTTTGATAAATGCTGGGAAACCAGTTAGACTTGCTGTTGTCCCAATAGCATTTGATAGGTAGACAAAGCTAATCATCATAAAGAAGGAGAGTCCCATACCAATCACTCGGAAATGTTTAAGCAATAGATATTGTCCTTGAATCAGTACAAATGCGGCTAAAACAATTAATAGAACCCAAGATGGTTGATATTCACGACCAACCTGTAGCTGAACACTTGATACAACACCAACTACCAATCCGACAACGATACTTAAAGCAGATAGGATGGTTACCGTCATCAAGTCTGTATCATGTAACTTATCAAGTTTGAACTTATCTTTGACTTTGCGAATAACGTTTTGAGTTGCAAACAGATAGGCTGTAAAGAGACTAACAATCTCCAATAGTAAAATCCATGTAAATGGACGGTAAACATTGACAGTCGCTTTCACTGAAGTAGCATTTTGGGTAACAGGGTTGGATAAGAAGTTCAACAACACTTCATTTGGTACCCCATTTTGATAGGCATTATTCAGAACCTTCACAAAGGATTCTACAAAGTTTCCATTGTTAGTTAATTCTTCGTTAAACTGCGTCATCAAGGAGTCAGCATCTTGTGACAACTTTTCAGTACTTGTTTGAGCGTTTGACAATTCACGATTGAAATTACCTAAAGTCTCATTCACAGACTCTGCAGCTTTGACATTACTTTGAGAAGATTCCTTCACACCCGTAGTTTCTGACAAGAGAGCTGCATAATCCGAATTTAGGGTAGCCAATTGATTATTAGTCTCTTCAAAAGCATCATTGCCTTTCCCTTGCTTCTCAACCAAATCCTTTAGATTTTCTTCCAACTTCTTGTACAACTCTAACTGTTCATTGATTTTTGTATTCAATTCTTGGTTGGTAGTCAAAACATCCTTCACATTTTTTTCTAGAACAGGCTTGAGAGTAGTCAGTTTTGACAAGGCTTTATCTACTTTCTCTTTAGTACCCTCTGTATCTGTATCGCTAGCAGGTGCAGTCAGACTGTCTTCATACTTCTTCAGGTTTGAACTAATAGCTTCAAGCCAAATATTTGATAAAGCATCTGTTACATCACTATTTCGTAACTCTTTGACAGTATTGTATGCTTGTCTGAGTGCTTCCACCTTTTGGTAGTCAGAAGCTATTTTCTGAACCTTTTGTCCATAAGTCACTGCTGCTTGCTGAACGGCTAAGACATCTATCGGAGCACTGACTGCTTGAACATCATTCAAGGAAATATCAACAGTCTTTGGCTCCGCTTTTGGAGTTGGGCTTGAAGCCCCCGTTGAACTTGTAGTTGGAGTCGGAGCTGCCTCTGCAACACTATAGGCTACTTTGAAAGTCCCACCCGTCTTCAAATCAATTTCTTGACCAAACTCAACTGGTGTGCCATCATAAGTGACCGAATGAACCGTCACTCCTGTTCCAGCCTTCCATGATACCTTAGCCTTTGTTCCTGTTCGTCCAACAGCACTCGTACTCGTGATTGCCAGATGTTCCAGATTCTTCAAGTCCGTCAAAGAAATCTCGTCGCTTGGCTCTTTAATCGTTTTTAAATCTGTATAGTTTACAGAAGGAATTGTGATTGGTGTCATACCAAAACCACTAAATTCTTTTCCACTAAAGTCTTCTTTGGGTAATTCTGAGATTGCAGAAGCCAGCTGCTCTTTTAGAGATTCCTCAACCTTCTCTAAATCCTTGTTTGCAGCTTTATCCAAAAATCGATCAAGAGTGATTTTGCTCTTCTCACTTGTTCCATAGTAAGTGGCTAATTTCTCATCAATAAAGTTATGAATATCATTTTTATGATTTTCAAACTTGGTTCTTTCATCTGTTAGATTTTTCTGTAAGCTACCAATCTCTGTGCTGATGCTTTCTGCTACTTTTTTATAGTAAGCCTCAACTTCTGGTGACGTTCCATCAGTGGATGCTGGTGTTCCATCTATATTCGCAGTCAGACTACCTTGAGCTTTAATTAATTCCTTATAGGTTTCAATTTGTCCCTTAACGTCTTCCCGACTCTGAGAAATGAGCCCAGTGATAACATCCGCATGATTTTTCTTCTCATCTACTCTATTCTTAAGTAGAGTTCCAAACTTCTCGCCATAGGCAATCTGCGAAACATCAAAACGACCAAAAATCTGTGAGTAGCCCTCCAAACCTGTCTTTAAAGCAGTGTTGGCGTCAACAGAGGAACTAGACATACTATAGAGAGTTGGGAAAAGATTTTTAGAGTTGATAGCTGTATTATATAAATTCGTACGATAGTTTCCGATATTGGTTGCTTGTATCTGTGAGCTAGCTTGAACATTCTTTTGTGCTGTATAAAGGTTGTTCAAAATACTAGCCATATACATGTCAACTAACTGACCATTCAAATCAGAAACAATATCTTTCGCTAGTTTATTTGCATCATTTTCTACTTGCAAATTTCCTTGCGCATTCACCTTATAATTGATGGTTGTCTTATCAACATTGATGCTGTTAATATCGAGTATTTTTTCAGAAAAGTCACTAGGAATTGTTAAAACGAGTTGGTATTTCCCACTTTCTAACCCAGAATCAGCTGCTCCACGAGGGACAACAGACCAATTTTGTGAATTATCACGCTCGATATTTTTTACATAACTAGCACCTAGATTGTATTCTTTTGTATCTACGTAGACAGGCTTATCTTCATTTACGATAGCTACATTTAATTTTGTCTGCTGATTAGCCTTTGCATTATTCTCATTGCTAATCGTTGTATTTTTTTGAACAGATAGATTCAAAAAAATAATCAATGCAAGCAACCCTAATGCCAACAGACTACTTCCTATATATTTAAAAATTCTATTCTTCTTCATATTACTTTAAATCTTCTCCGTCATAAAAAATAGGAAGGCTCTCGCCCTCCTAAAGCCACTTATATAACAAATTAAATTTGTGATGCAAGATCTTGGTCGTTTTGTTCAACAATTTCAGCAACCTTGTTCAACTGTGCATTGATTTCATCAAGCAAAGTTGCAAACTCCTCAATTTTTGGAGACAATTCTGTGAATTGGCGATCAAAGCTCTCAAAAGCAGCACCTTTCCAGTTGTCTCGGATAGTATTTTGCTCTTGAGTCAATGTACGAAGTACTTGTCTTACTTCCTCAGAACCTTGAGTGTACTTTTGAGCAGAGGTGCGCAATTCTTCTGTTGTTAATTGAATTAAAGCCATGTGAAACTCCTTTATATTAATTTATGCCCTCATTATATCAATAATTTGCCTCAATTGCAAGTTTAAAATTCATTTTTTATTCTATTTATAAAAAAAATAAGAGCTATTCCCATCTAAAAACTAGTAAGAAAGATTAAATTATCTACTTTTCTTGTATAATTACTTCTTTTTTTATTTATAATAACAAAGTATAACAAACTCATATCATCCTTCTTTTATAAGGTATATTTGTCAAACGTTCTTTTCTTCTAACTTTCTATGAAAGTTTTTATTCTCTTGATGACGAGCTTCCAACACATTCTCTATACGACTCTTGTAAAGTTGATGATAGTTATCCAAATTGTTCTCTATCTCAAAGATATATGGTTGAATTTCAGCAAAACTACTGTCTCTGCATGCATAGGAAAGCGCCTCTAGGAGATGATCCGTCTCCCTACTAAACTTGTGGAAATCATCATCCAAATCCATCTCTAAACGCTCTAAGTCTCGTAATTTACGATTATGCTCATCCTCTAGTTTCTGAAGTTCCTTTTTATCCATCACAAGTTTTCTCCTAGTTTTTGATTGGACTTTGTAAAGTAGGGGTTTGCATGGTCTGAGTCAAGTAAGTTTCAGCAGCATCAGCAGCCTTGCCCTCAAATCCACCCTTAATATTGTTTACATAAGTCTTAGAAGCGTACTCTTACATATCTGAAGCTGCTTCTTGCAACTTTTTAGCTAACTCCACTCCTTTAGCAAGGATTGACAGTTCTTTTGCAGTTACTAAGGCCCTGACTGCTTGGCGTTCTTGTTCCTTCATTCTTTCTTTGAAGCCTCTGTCAAGTTGCTCTCTTGTAATTAAAGTATCCTCATCCGTTAGGACTAACATTCTTTCCCCTCCATGTTTGTTTTACATCCGCCAATAGATTGTTAAAATCTTCAGCACTATCTGTATCTATGCTCTCAAAGGAACCACTAGCTTTAACCAAGCTTTCCCCTAGTTGCTCGATTTGTGTCAGGAAGGATGTTGCTGCAGTCTTCGTGTCACTTGCAACGCCTTCATCCCAAAAGCTTGTTGTGTCAAAACCAGAAAGTAGATTTGTAACTTCTGAACTTGACAAATATCCAACCATGTCAAACGCTGTCTGTCTTGTTTCTTTTATCATGTTTTGAATATCTTCCTTAGCATCTGAAAGTAAAGTTTTCACAGATTTAACTTTGTCTTCCATGTCAAAATTTGCCAACTGGGCTGCTGTCTGAAGCAACTGAGCTCGGACCAAAATCCTCTTTTCTCCTGTAAGATTACCATCTCTCAGTTGTTCCTGATAACGAGGAATAGCTTCTCGATCCCATTTTATCGATTCTTTACGAGCTTCTTCGACAATTTTACTATACTCTGTTTTAAAATTCTCATAAAAGCCATATCCGATAGCTGCCTTATTTACGATTTCCCCCCTCATAATGGCATTTAAAACATTTGAGGCTACATTTTCATCGACTCCTAAAGCCCGGAGGGAATCCAAGGTTGTCGCTATCAGTCGAGCTAGCTTTTCACCTGCCCTGAGCAATTCTGGGTGAAAATCCTCAGACGCAGTCAATAAATTTCCCTTTCCATCCGATTGGAAAACACCAAAGTCATGGGAACTTTCCGGATCAGTAATCTGGGTATAATGAAGGGGGACAAGGACATTGACTTTACCGACGGGTTTTTTAAGAGGTTCATCGGAGTCCCCAGGTAATTTGGTAATGGTATGCTCACGATTGAGCATACCCACGACATCAAAAGGATTGACATAGTACTCTATTTTTTCGCTAATCTTTTTGATTTTCTCATCGCTGAGTCCCATTTTCTTTAAACTCTTTGTCGTGTCCGGGCCGTCAAAGAGGACGACTTTGCCGATTTTCTCCAGTTCTTCATCAGTAAGGCCAGCTACCCCTTGCGCAGAGACAATGGTTCCTAGGGAATGAGCTGCAATGTCCATCGTCGCATTTGGAGCCTTTTCGCGCATCTCAGCGATTTTCGTTTTCATTCCTACTGTTGCTAACTTGGCTTGCGGCGTATGGATATGGTTGAGCGCAAACTGAGCGTCGTTGTCAACCCAGTCGTTCCAATTTTCTTTACTGATGGCATCACTGCCGCGGATAGTCATATAAGTTTTCGTAGTATCATTAGTCAAGGTAGGCGTATCCGTTAAGTAGTAGGCACTGAAACCAGCTTCATCATCAGTTAAGAGTCCTTTTTGATAACGTTTGTGACGAATATCCTGCCTCATCCCATTCGCATCAGGAACTGGTATCGATGTAACTTTATAAGTATCTCGCAAATCAGGATCTGGCTGCAAGTAGACCTTACCGTCATGAGGAAGATGTTTACCTCCGGGAGTGATTTCACCATCATCATCTATATCTTGGGAATAATCTATCAAAGTCCAATTTACAGCATTATTATAGCGTGATAAAGTATTTGGTCTCCCTCTATAAGCCGACTGAGATAAATTTGCATAAAAATTGTCATAATCTTTTAGATTACTATCCGTCATACTTGTCCCAACCTCCATTTTTTAACACTCTAGGCTGATTATACATACCAATCCTATCTATTGAAGGCACATCATTTTTATTTTTTAATCGAAAATCTATTGTAAAGTCAGAATCCTTTATATGATTAAAAGAACCCTTCACTGATAGATTATAACCTCCCCCCTGTGGAGTTCCATTCCCTATCTGTTCAACAGTTAAACTATTCCAATCCATCTGAACAGATTCTATCTTTGAATTTTTAGACTTTACAAATTTTACAATTTCTTCTTCATGTTCCTTTAAATAAGCCATCTGCTTAGCCCGTGGGCTCAGAGTTATTCCTCCAAATAGATTTGTTTTCTGTGCCATCCATGCGCCTCCTCCAAATACTACAAGGGCTATAACTAGCCAAAGTAAAGTACGTTTTTTCATCTCTTTCTTCCTATATAGTGGAATCTAAGTATATTATATCATGAATGTAAAAAAAAATACTTTTAGCAAGTATTCGAAATCGGTGGGGAATGAAGAGAATGTTAAATTTGAGTAAAAATTATCAAAGGTTTTAAGTTACTATTAATCAAAAATCCTTCCTCCTACTCGCAATGGACCGCCTTGCATCATAGTATCAAAAGCAACTCGTCCATCTTCAATTTCAAAAATTACTTGCCAAGTTGAGCCCTCTATATTATTAAAGCCTCCTCCAACTATTACAACATTCCCTCCTCCTTTTGGAGTTCCATTTCCAACTTTTTCCCACATTGTTTCATCCCAATCAATCTGAACAGATTCTACTTTATGATCTAAAGATTTTACAAACTCCTTAATCTCCTCTTCATGCTCCTTTAAATAAGCCAACTGCTTAGCCCGTGGGCTTAGAAATAGATTTGTTTCTTGTGCTATCCATGCGCCTCCTCCAAATACTACAAGGGCTATAACTAGCCAAACCAAAGTACGTTTTTTCATCTCTTTCCTCCTATATAGCGGAATCTAAGTATATTATACCATGAATGTAAAAAAAAATACTTTTAGCAAGTATTTGAAGTCAGTGGGGAATGAATGATGTTAAATTTGAATAAAAATTATCAAAGGTTTTTAAATTACTATTACTCAAACGGTTTCCCTCCAATGCCTAGGCCATTAACTAATGTCATCGAAGCTAAATCAACTTTTCCATCATCTACAATTATCATTACATGCCAACCAGAATTATCAATGTTATTAAACGTTCCATAAACATCAATAATATCTCCTCCTCCTTGAGGTGTACCATTTCCTACCTTATCCCATTGTGTCTGTCTCCAATCAATTTGAACAGATTCAATCTTTGAATTTTTAGACTTTACAAAATCTTCTATTTCTTTTTGATGCTCCTTTAAATAAGCCAACTGCTTGGCTCGCGGACTTAGAAATAGATTTGTTTCCTGTGCTAGCCATGCGCCTCCTCCAAATACTACAATGGACAAAACCAGTAAAATCAAGGCACGTTTTTTCATATTGATACTCCTTCAGATATATCATCTCCCTCTTACAATCCCAAACTCCTTAATTAAAAACAAATTACGGATCTATTGTTGCTTTAGAAATAGAAGATTGTCATTAAAACTAGTATAGCATAAAAGCCTCAAACAGCCTATTTCACCAATCACTCTTCTTGAAGATTTGTTAATAATTTGACCAGAAGAATTTGAGTTGAATGCAAAGAAACAATAGTGTGAATTGTGCTAAAAATCATCAAAAACACCTCATAGTGTGAATCATGAAGTGCTTGTGAACGTTGATAGTATCGTATTGATTAACGTTCTGAGGCAACTGACTTTGTCAGATTGCACCAATTTAGTATGAAAATATAAAAAAGAACACCTCGAAAGGTGCTCTCTGTAAGTATAGTAATTTTCTCGAATTAACGTTTACTAAATTGTGATGCTTTACGAGCTTTCTTAAGACCTGGTTTGGAAAGTATGAGTTTCATTTGGGCTAAAAACAGCGTAATACCAAGTCTTTTCAGAACGATATCTACTGATTCATTTCATAAAATTTGAATCAATATTTCTTAAATAGGGGAATAAACTAATCTACCTCCTCTTAATTGAACTCACTATTATAGTTTTAAAATATTATTTTTTTAAGTAAAATTCTTTATCAAATATTTTCATACTTCTACATAAATCTCCAAATTTTGAAGTATTTTCTCTTTTTTTTGACCATTGAGCTGCTTCTTCAGGAGAAAGCTTGCCTGTTTCTACCTGATAAATACCAAATAATTTTACTCTATGCTGCCACTTAGACTTATTATTATATTTCCCTAAATAATACCACTCAGATATCATGGCTAAAAATATAATAATGAGCGCTTCTTCTAACTCCGAATTTTCATCCGAAATTTCTTGAGATAAATACCATTCTTGAAATTTCTTTATCTTTTCAATAATATCTTGATTTTGATATCCAAAAGTATTTTCAGAATAAATATCAAATTTTCCCGAGTAATCTTTCCCTTTCTCTGAACTGCCGTAGGTATCATAGAAGCCTGCAGCTTTATCAATAAACTTAACGAACGTTTTTATTGCTAGGTCTATTACCTTGATGTTATCCCCTTTATAGTATTTTTTTATGATGTTAAAATAATCAGCGTCTCCCATACTGTAAGCTCTTTTTTCATTATTTACTTCTTCAATAAGACTAACTTGAAATTTATCTGGATTTACTTTTTTATTTCCAAGATTATAAACTATTGTATTTCCTGAAGTTGAAACTGCCATTTCCCGAATTGGTTTTTTCAATTCATTGAAGTCTCTATAATTTTGTTTTCCCCACATATAATCCTGCTTTCATTTATTTTTACTACAAACTTAATTTATCTAGTGGGATAGAATTAAAGAAGTAATCACATCCCATTTTCTTGATATAATTTTTTGTATCTTCATATTGTTCGTGTTTAAACCAATCATTGAAAACACAGAAGTATTTAACCTTATAACCTAAAGAAGTAAATAATTTCTCATATTCCATTTTTTAAATGACACCCGAGTAATTTTTCATCCACAATTCCTGAAGAGTTTTGAAATTTCTTGTCAATAATATAGGCGAATTTATTTTGTTCATTTATAAAGCACTCATCTGGCTGCCACTGTTTTGAATTGTATTCTTTATAATTTATTCCTCTTGGTTTTAAAAAAATACTATACAACTTTGATTTTGAAACGGAATAGCCTATAAGAACATTATTTTTAAACACTCTATGCTGTATCACTTCAATCCCTGCCTCTTCCAAAGCATCATCTAATGACGTAATTTGTTCAAACAATAACCCATTTTTATTAGTTTTTGAACCACCACCATGTTTAGTGGGTATTCTATTGTTCATATTTTTACCCTAGTCTCTCTTGGGTATAACACCCCACGTCATATTTCTTCCAGAATAGTTCCAATAACGTATATCCTGTTCAATAAATAACCATTTAATCGTTTTTACAATTTGATCAGTAGGATAGCCTATATTAAATGTTATAGCTCTTATTTCAGAATCTGTAATCTCTTCACACTCAAAAACTTTTAGTAGTAAATCATATAACTTTTTATACATCTCTGGATCTGACTCTTTTTTCTTTTGAAGGTCTAAACCAAAATCTGTATGTTTAGGATAGTTTCTTTTTCGTTTATTAGGTTCTGAATAATTCATATTTTCGACACAAACTAAAAAATCAAAACCATTATGTAAATTTGCAGGTCTTTGTAGATATACTCTATCGCCACTTTCTAAAGTTTCAACAAAATATTTGTATTTAGAAGCATCATTTCCTCTTCCCACACCCGCTTCTTCTTGTGAAAATTTCTCTACCACTCTCATTCGTACTTCATTTCTTGTTCCACTATTTGAAAAACTATAAGTAATTTCGTGATTAGACATAACTCCCCTTTTCCCACTTTAAAACCTATCAAAATAATAATGACAGTGCTTTTTAAAATATAATTTGATCTATTATAGATCATTTTGGACTAAAATTCTAGATCAATTCGGAATTTTTGATACTGTCAATAATTATGTGTAAACACTCAAGTAGAGTTATCTATCAAAATAGTAGAAAAGGAGAATTTCATCATGAAAAAAATCTTAACACTCCTACTTCTTCCCTTATCAGCTTTTCTTCTCATTTTTTGTTCATCACAATACAACCTAGATGGCAACTACTATTAGATTGATACCGAAAAATACCTAAGAAATGAGTTGTCATTCTCTATCAAAGATACTGAAGGTACGATTGAGAAGGGAGAGTACTACAGATTCACCGTCAATAGTAAAAACAACTGAAGATGTGTCATCTAAAGAAGGTGCTGATGCTTATAAAGAAGCACTCTAGAAGTACAATGAATTACACAACTAAAAGAAAAGTCATTCAGTTTATATACACTGAATGGCTTTTTAATTTATCTAAATCACTTGATTCTCTTCAAAATATTTTCTTTCACTTCGCTTTTATCTATGTGTTGCAGTTGAAATAATTTTGTAAATCTCATCATTTTCCTTCAAGGAAGTTAATAAATCCTTAAACATAAACGCATTGAAGTTGTTAGCTTTTTCTTGTTGTATTAAAAGCAACGCCATTACCCATAAAAACTCAACCGGATACTCACCTATACTATCCAACTCTCTATATTCTTCTTCCAATGAAGTAGAAATACATTCTTGAATGATTCTATTCCTATCATCATTAGTTTTCATAGGACTTTCAATAGAATTCCAATAATCAAGTAATTTTTCAATAAAATGAATTGACAGTTCTTTTTGAATTTGCTTTTTTAAAACCAAATCTACTGACCAATGAATATGTTTTGGAGTACGAAGCCTACTCCATACTCCATCTTTTAAAACCCTATATTTTAGCACCATATCAAACTCAGAAAAGGACCCTTGATGTATATATAAGATATATTTATCAGAAATCAAAATTTCCTTAATCAATTCATTAGCATGGTAATCTGGGTTTGAGTAGCTAACATCCCGATATTCTTTTTTTCTCCTACTACTTTCTGGGATCGCACCAACTTGTTTTAAGAATCTAAAATATAAATTATAAGTTTTTGTTGTTTCTTGTGATCCATGAACAGATTCTTTTTTATCCAACAGTTTCAACAATAAGTAATGTGGATAAAAACCTTCTTTACTGAAATCGATATTATCGATTTTTAAACCCTCAATATCAGTAATTAGTCCTTGTAAATCATACCCATCAGAGTGTATACCTAAGTATTTTGACAAGTTTTTAAAGTTTGTCGTTAACAATGAAGCAATTGAATCTTCTGATAGTAAATTGTTCAAGATACGCATAATATCTTTCTTCTCAATTTGACAACTGCCACTATTTTGTCTCTTTCTTATAACGACTTTCCCATTATAAGAAAAACAACCAATAGTATACTCTCCATCTTTAAAAGTAAAGAAGGCATATCCATATTTTTTTATAACAAACTCAGACATTAAAAATCTCCTACATTACAAACCAAGGATTCTTCTGATTTCCCCTACAAATTGCTTTTTAAAATAGAAAGCATGATTCTTGTTCGAAACCTCTCTACCATACACATTTGAATAAATTGGATGATATGGTTTAGAATCCTTGCTTCTTATTTGCATGAATTTCCCGTTTGAAGTATGGATAAATCCATCATCGCTGGTTTCAATATGATGGTTCAACAACTGACAAATTGTATCATAATCGTTGTGTAGTTGTTCCCTCAAACTAAAGAATCGTTCTTCATTCAAATCAACATGGATGCTCTCTAAAAACGACCATTCTGCTGGTTCTCCGACTTTACAAACGGGAACATACAAAATATTGTCAATTTTTTCAAAAAGTGATGTTTCTTCAAACGGTATATTCTGCAACAAATCATCGATCATGCTACTAACCTGAGTAATAAAAATCGTTTCTTTTGGTTTGCCTGTTTCGTCACACTTATTAGTCTTCAATTCCCCATCCTCAAAATCTCTATTTGTGTTGGATAGTTGCATCCCTAAAGCTAATTCTAAAAGTTGTCCGGTCTTGCCTTTATTAACTATGATAGTTTGCAATTCTCCGGCAGTAAATAAGTCTTTAAATTTAATATTGGCAATCTCATTCAACTTTCTTTCAGCTTCATGTAGTTTCATTTCAGAATTCCCCATTCTATCTTTATTTTTAAATCAACTCAATCCATTTCAAACAAAAATCAATTTGATCTATTATAGATCACTTTTCAGATATTTTCTATTCTTTTAATTATCTGATATAATAGAACCTGCTAATGTTCTATCAATAAAATTAAGAAGGAGGTCTATCACTTGCAACCTTTTGTAAAATGGGCGGGTGGAAAAAGACAACTAATTCCCGAATTAACAAAAATTATGCCCTCAAATTTCAATCAATATTTTGAACCTTTTATCGGTGGTGGAGCTCTACTCCTTGAATTAGAACATAAAAACTCAGTTATCAGCGATAATAATCACGTCTTAATTGGGACATATAACGATATAAAACACAACCTCGATAAATTATTTCCATTACTGGATAAACTCCAAAATGAGCACAATTCGTGTGGCGATAAAGAAAAAGCCAAAGAATTCTACTATCAACAACGAGATAATTTCAACCAAATTATTTTTGATGATAATGAATCCTTAAATAGAAGTGCCCTTTTCTTGTATCTCAATAAAGCGTGTTTCAATGGTCTATACAGAGTTAATTCTAAAGGTCTTTTCAATGTTCCATCTAACCAAAAAACTACTATCAACATTTATGAACGAGATAATTTAGTACAAATTTCTCAATTTCTGCAAACGGTAGATATTTACAATCAAGATTTCGAAAAAACAGCTGTTAAAGCAAAAAAAGGAGACCTCGTTTTCTTCGATTCTCCTTATGCTCCACTAAATCCTACTTCTTTTGATTCTTACACTAAAGAAGGTTTCAGCACGGAAGAACACATTCGTTTAGCAAACCTTTTTAAAAAATTAACAAAAAATGGAGTTTACTGTATTCTCACCAATCATAATACAGAGTTCATCAGAGATTTATACAAAGATTTTCATGTCAAAGAAGTCAATGTTAAACGTATGATCAATAGTGATGCTAAAAATAGAGTTGGGAAAGAAGTCATAATTACAAATTATGAACTTGAGGTTTAACAATGAAAAAAGTATTTCCCAAAAACTTTACTCCTTATTTTGAAAATGATTCTACTATTCTTGTTAATGGAGATTCGTTTGAAATATTAAAAAAAATAAAATCTAAATCGGTCAACTGCATCTTTGCTGATCCACCATATTTTCTATCAAATGATGGCTTTACAAATTCTGGTGGAAAACAAGTTAGTGTAAATAAAGGGGATTGGGATAAGAGCCTAACTACTGCTGAAAAACACAAATTCAATAGAAACTGGATTAAAAAATGTAAACGAGTATTAACTGATGATGGTACTATTTGGATTAGTGGTACTCTTCACAACATATACTCCATCGGCATGGCTCTAGAGCAAGAAGGCTTTAAAATTATCAACAATATTACTTGGCAGAAGCTCAATCCACCGCCGAATTTAGCAAGAAGATCTTTCACTCACAGTACCGAGACAGTATTGTGGGCTAAAAAAGATATTAAAAATAATAAACATTTTTTCAACTATGATCTAATGCGAGAAATCAATAACGGTAAACAAATGAAAGATGTTTGGTCTGGGCCACTTACCTCACCAAAAGAAAAAAAGTTCGGAAAACACCCTACACAAAAACCTTTGTATCTTTTGGAAAGACTACTTTTAGCTTCTACAAAAGAAAATGCACTTATATTAGACCCCTTTATGGGAAGCGGGACTACTGCAGTTGCTTGTAAAAAACTTAATCGTAATTTTATTGGTATAGAAAAAGAATCTGAATTTGTAGAATTAGCGAAGAATAGAATAATAAACACTAACACAGAATTTAACTTATTTTAGAACGGCTTAGATAAATCTAAGTCGTTTTAAAGTAAACTATCTAATATTCATAGAGTTTTTCTGTTTAACAGTATATTCTTCTGTCCCAAAAATTAATTTTATATATTAAAAACAAGTAGAACTACTGAACTCTGAAATTTAACATATGTATTCAAATTATGGTATACTACAATTAGTAGTATGATTAGGAGGTTTTTATGACAAACACTCAGAATATTAGCAATATCAAGACTATTGATGATTTGAAAATAAATAACATCTATACTAATGACGTTATTGCCAAAGTTTTTAAATGTTCCAAACAAGGTGGTATGAGAAAATCAAATACAACTAATACTCTCGTTCTCATATCAAAACAAACAGGTAAATCTATATACCATGATACATGGGTAGATAATATGCTTCACTATACCGGAATGGGACAAGTAGGTGATCAAAAACTTGATTTTGCTCAGAATAGAACTTTAAAGGATTCGGCTAAAAACGGTGTTACTGTACATTTATTTGAAGTATTTAAGGACACGGAGTACACCTATGCAGGTATAGTTAAACTTGCTGAACCACCTTACAATGTAACTGAACCCGATAAAAATAATAATAAGCGTATTGTCTATAAATTCCCTCTAAAATTAAAAACCTCAGAGTATTGCCCAAATAATGAGACATTAATACAAAATAAAAAGAAATTAGAAAAATCAATATCACGTAAAACTATTCAGGAAATTAAAGAATTAGCAATTGAAAAAAGCAAATTAAATAAAAATAAACATCTTGTTAGAAAAGTATCTACTTTTACCCATGAACGTTCTCCAGAAATAAAAGAATATGTAAAGGAACATGCTAATGGAATTTGTCAATTATGTGATAATAAAGCTCCCTTTGAAGTAAAGGGTAAACCATTTTTACATGTTCACCATATTGAGTACTTATCAAGAGGCGGCGAAGACACAATTGAAAATGCAATTGCAGTTTGTCCAAATTGCCACGCTAAAATTCATCAACTTGAACTTGAAGAAGACAAAGAAAAACTACTTCGTAAAGTCCAGGATCGGAATCTTTAATTTCTTAAGCAAGCTATAAATGCTTGCTTTTTTTATTAAAACATTTAATTTTATACTTCAGCTGAAATAAATTAATAATAAGCTACCCAATTAAAAGCGTAGTTCCATTAGCACAGTTCAGGTTAAATTTTGAACAATTGAGAAAAAAATTCTATTTTGATATTGGTTATATTATGATATAGTCATGAAAACTTTAAAAGAAAAAAATATTCAACGAGCATTATGGCATATTAAGCGTCATTGTATAAATATAGAGAACAATTATGAAAATGAATTGAGCAAAACTGAGTTATTACATTTGAAATCTAGTGTTGAAACACTAAGTCGAATTTTGAACAATGAAAAGCCCTATCCAAATTTGGAAATAGATGACGTATTTTAAAATATTTATTACACTTTTATAACTACCAGCAACTTTAAATCTAGTTATAAGCTTTATCAAATAAAAAAGCACCCAAGAGATTCCTCCTGGATGTATGTAAACGTTGATATATTCATGCTGACCCACATTTTGAGAATTGTGATGCTTTACGAACTTGTTTAAAACCTGGTTTGACAAGGTCTCTTTTCTATGGTTCAGTCGGTATAATTGTGAGTTCACTATGTTCATTTACAAAACTATACATTGGTACTCCAAAACTCTCTCCAGATATATTTTCATATAGAGCTTTTACAAAAATTCTAGCCATTCACTAGATGGTTCTACAGCATCATCAGTCTGAGAAGTGAAGCACATTTGAAGAATAAGTTCCATTATATCTAAATCGAATGCAATGAATTATCCTCTCTAAATAAATGAATAGTTCTTCTGATTATAAATTATTAATGAAAAATTGGTTTATTCGGCTCTCAGCTGCACTATATAATCATAGGTATCTTTTTTTAATTTTGAAAGCGGGTAATTTAAATAATCATTAAAACCATCATTTGCAATCTCTCCAAATATCATATAATCGAAAAATTCTTCTGAAAATTCCTTTCCTATATTACCTCTATCTCCCAAAAGATTAATTAAATAATCACGATATTCTTTACAATATTCCGTCTCTTTCCTAAACATTTCAGCAACATCTTTTTCATGAATTTCATAAGCATCTTCTAATTTTAAAACATTATTTTCTTGAGATTTGTCACCAAAATATAACTGTAACTTGGAAGAATCACTTGATAGATCCACCTTAAACATAACTTCTTCATCAGAATTAACTTTAAAAGGACAAAAGTCATAACTTTTACTGTTTTTTATTCTGTTACACGTACTGCAAGATGGGATTAAATTATATAAACTTAACGCAAAGAAAGGGTAAGTTTGTTTATCATAGTAATGATCAAATTCACAACCAGAACTATCATCACGAGAATTAATATAATTTCGATTGCAGTAGGGACAAACTGTGATACCTAAGTCCTGAATTAGACTAATATTATTTTTCTTAATTTCATTTTCAGGACACTCAATCTTTTTAGTAAAAAATCTTGTGTAATAGTTTCTAAAAGTATTTAACTTTTTAGAATTTACTTTGTTATTCATTATATCCTGAGATCTATCACTATTTATAGCATCATGAAGATTTTCAAGTTCATCAAATGGCATAGTAAGTAAACTCTTAAAATCTGTTACGCGCTCCGTCTTATTTTGCTTTTCAAGTATTTCATTTAATAAATTTACTACAAATGTACCTATACCATTTGGGGCAAGAATTCTAGAGTTTTGACTTAAAATATAGTCATAATATCTTTCCAATTCCCTTTCGCTATATAATGTCGTTATTCTTATCATTTTTTCCTTCTTGAATTTTTTTTATTTGATCTTGATACCATTTTATTTGTTGTTCATATTTTGAAATTTGATCAACTTCTTCACTCCAATTTGCATTTCTTATTTGTAGTTTTAAATGTTTACGAATTATATCCTCTCCAATGCTCTCTACAAAGTCTTCAAAAAATTGTTTGATCTTTTCTGTAGGGATTTTTTCATCAAAGTTCAAGTTATATTTCTTAACAAAACCTTAGAACTATATAATTTCTCCATTCTCTTATCACTAAGAGTCATTCCAATTTCTATAATCTCATTCGTAAGGACTGAAAAAAATTTCATAATTAAAATATTTGTTATAATCCTCGAATTCCTATCTTGAAAATTTTTTTCTAAAATCTTTTCTACTCTTTTTAAACTTTTATTTAAATATTTTTTTAATGGGTCTCCGCTAAAATAAGATTTTTTGTATTTATGTATTCCTTCGCCAGCTGGAGTTAATTTTATACATAGTCTTTTATTAGAAAACTTAATTAGATCATTTAATTTCCCACTATCTTTATTATGTGACTTTTCTTTTTTAAAATCTTCAATTATTACTTTAACTTGATTAATTGAATCCTCTCTATTTAAATATATTAGATTCATTTTTCTTAACATCGCTGAGGTTGAAACATCAAAAGAATAATCTCTCAATTTTTTTGAGTCTCCCAACTCTACCGAAGCAGAAAATTTTACAACAGAATATTTACCTTCATCAGTCCCACTCTCATACGATATATCTAGAAAATTACTACTATTTTTCTCAATTATAGAATTTAACAATCTTGTTTTCCCTACACCGTTTTCCCCAACAATACAATGTAGTGAATCAATTTTATCATAGTAATTAAAACTGCCACCAACATTTTTAAGACTAAATTTTATAGGGATCTTATAATCTGAATTCATTTTAAATCTCCTTCACTATACATTCAAAATTAGTTTTAATACAATATTCAGAAAAGTTTCCTAAGACTTTATCTTTACTTATTCCAAGTTTTAAAGCACCTTGAATAGGTCCTATTTTATCATCCAAATCAATAATTCGTCTAAAGCCTATACCATTTTTATAACACTCTATAACTTTCTTAATATTAGATACGCCTGGAGAAAAAGAATGTTCCTCAAACCACTTTTCTTTTTTTCCACTTTTAGGATAAGGGATAAATATCCGAATTACATTTTCGAATATAAGTTTGTACTTCCAACTCTGTCTTCCTGCCCAAATGTAATTTAAAACATTAGACTCAGAAACTTCTAAAATTGTTGCTATATATATTGCTGCGTTATTACTTGTAATAAACACAATGTCACCCTTTTGTGGAGGGTTATTTTTTAAATTATTATCAAATTCGCTATATCCCCAGATAGAGAATGACTCTTCTTCACTTTCAGTAATATCTTCTAAATCTTTATTCTCTTCTTTTAATGCTGAAATAATAACATCTTTTGATATTTTATTTTCAATCGTATTGAGGAAGGGGGAAGATAGTCCTGTTCCCCCAGCCATTACAAATATATTTTCATCTGCCATAATCAACCTCATAAACTAAGAATTAATAAAATTTATAATCGTCAAAATCGTTTAGTTTTACCTTTTGATAAAACGCTTACATATCGATTATACCATAATACACGGTATCAACTATAAATATTTTTTTCCGAAAAATAACTATTTTCCCGAAAGAAGTAAACCAACCTTAAAAAATTACTGTATTACATCTGTAATATTTCTTTGATATAATACAAGAAAAGGAGTTAAGCAAATGAAAAGATTTATCACATTACTTTTAGTGTCTCTATCTGCAATTTTATTAATTGCATGTTCCAACCAATCAAGTAATTCTTTAGATGGTGAATACTATTGGATAAACGAGAGTAGAAATGAAGTCGCTTTTACCATTTCAGGTAACAAAGGAACTATCAATAAAGGAGAGGCTGATGCTTTTACAATTGATAAAGATAATTCAACAATCGAATTGACGGGCTCAAATATCATTAGTCGAAAAGAGAGCTACACCTTTGAAGATGGCGTGTTCACTGTCGATATTTCAGGAACGAAACAAGACTATTACAAAAAGGACAGTGAAGCATATAAAAATGCCTTGAAGAAATACAACAATAAGTAAAATTTTCAAGCTATTCGTTAGTCTTTATACAACAAAAACGCTTTAATTTTGAAGCGTTTTTGTTATCTCTCTAAAAATAAGGTCAAAGATTTCTCTTTATTTATTTTTTAGTGCTTTTCAGACTATATTTTGATCATTTGAGGAAATAAACATTATTTTTGAACGTTTATCTGATAAGATAGGAGTATGAAAAATTTAAAAGAAGATAACATTCAAAAATCCTTATGGCATATCAAACGACATTGCGAGAATATAGAAAAAAATGCTGATGATCGTAGAAGAAAAATTGACATCTTCCATCTGATGGAAAGTGTCGAGATACTAAAACGAGTTATAAACGATGAAAAACCCTATCCGAACTTGGATAGGGAGGAAGTGTTTTGAAACATATTTCACTAAATTCTAGTTCATACTTTTTGTAAAATCCATTTTCACAAGTCTGGGTTTCAAGTAATTTTAGATTAGCTTTATCTCGATTATCAACAAAGTCCGACATCTTTTTCATTCAAAAATTTAGAATGAGTTTGATTGAAGGAAGGGAAATATCAAATAAACAGCTTACCGGTTAATCTCCGTCAATGTGCAAAATCCATTGAAAATTTATCGGTTATAATAATCTCAAACGGAATACTTTTCCCATAACAAATTCCATTCTTGACTAGATATGCTTCTACATAATGTCTACCAGTGTAAAGAGTACTTTCTTTTCTAACTCTTTTACCTTCTACTAACTCAGAATTGTAAAATCCACCTCGTAAAGAATTTGCTAATTCAGCTTCCCTGCCTGTATTTGTCACTTGCCACCAAATCTCATACCCTAGTATACTATTAGCCTGTACTTCAAATTTAAGACTACCATGTTTATTCAATTTTGTTCCGCTTTCAATCTTTTTCCACCTAAATCCTTTATATAGATAACTTGCCTTTATTGATACATCTTCTATCAAAAACTCTTTCCATTTTGAATTTTGATGATGACTTATAGAATTGACATTAACAATTGGGAATTGTTCTCCACTATTCTTAAATAAGCTAGTCCTTATAAATTTTATTTTATCTAAATAAGATAAATTATAATTTCCTACATTAAAATCTAATTTAAGTTGTTCCAACCATTTTTCAAATGCTTCAAAATAGCTACTATCTTTATCCCATTTATTAGATAGAACTTCGTCCTTATTTACAGGATTATATACACAAGGTTTTCCATCTCTAAAATCAATAGCATCCTTCAAGTGTTCAATAACATAGTTTATAATATCTAAAAAATCACTATAAATTGTACTGGCAGCCTGATATTGCTTTGCTGCTAATGTCGTGATGATTATAGAACTTGGTTTATATTCAATATCTTTTTCAAAACAAACCTCAGCATGTCTTTTCAAGATTTGAACAATCCTTTGCAAGGGAGTTCTAACTCTATATTCAGGAACTTTTTCAATAGATGCAGAAAATCTTTTAGCAACTTCTTTATGATAGATAGCGAACTTTGAAAGATCTCTAAACCACTTAGCGTACTCTTTTGGGTTACTTGTCTCCCAATTAGAAGTAATTTCAAAATAGTTTTCATGAGTTTTATCCGTGATTGCTATAAACCCATCATTTTTTTCGTTTAAAGGGACTGACGGCAGTATGTCTATATGAAAATTGCTTTCATCAACATATTTTAATGTCCAGCAGCGTTTGCTTTCCTCTGGCCCACTGGACATTGACTGAGCCTTAGCGTAACTCTTAACAATTTCCCCAAGATTATTTTTCAAAGAATATTGAGATTGGTCGTTTCTTCTTAACTTTGTGAAGTTGCAAACTATATCAATATCAAAAGCTCCATCTTCTGTTAATGGCTTGATGGCTGTTCCCAATTTAAACGATCCTTGCAAGTATATATCTGGGCTATTTTTGCTAAGTTCTGAATTTTTGATATAGTTAGCAATAGAATTGTACCTATTAGTAGCTATTTCATATTTCGAATACGAAACATCCAATTCTTCCATAATTGATTTAATCTCTTTTGAGATAGTAATATCTGTCAAAGTATCTTCCTCCTAAACAATATACTTCGAGGTTGCAGAAATCTTTTTAGAAAGTCCGTCTTTAGCAAAACAATTTTTTTCTATATCCTCAGCCTCTATTAGAAAATAATCATCATTTTCTAATACTTTGTCTAATATTTCTGTAGGTATTCTTGCTTCAAAAATGTCAAATATTTTTAATTCATCCATTTGAAAGTAAGTTGAAAACATGATTGGTTCTTTGACAGTTTTTAGATATTCAACTTGCGACTTTGTTACTAGGTCCTCTATAGAAATTCCAGCAGGTTCTAATTCTTCAATAAGCTCTCTAATTACAGTTACTTCCCTATTTTTTCTCGTATCAAACCAGTTAATAAACTGTACAAGGTGCTTCCCTTTTGTTATTAATCTTAGATCTCCACCTTCATAAAATCGAGTCTCAGATTCATCTTTCAACTCTAATTCTTCTTTTAGCCCTTTGAAGGAATCATGATATTTATAAACACCTCCTATAGGTTGATATTGGTCTATTCTTCTCCCTTTTATCAGCAAATAGCGGCCATTAGTCTGTTTAATTTGAAATAGGTAAGCACAACTCAATCTTATATCTTTGTTCCATCGAATAAGAGATTGAGACCATATTTTAATTCTACGTCTATTATTAAATATTGTCGATACAAGAAAAGTAATAACCGCAACAATTAGATTAACAATTAAGTCATGTAATATCTCCAAAACTACTCCTCCACTTCAAACTTCGTAGACTATTGACCAAGTTCACCGAGGAAGGAATCAATGTCTGACTTTTGGTTACTATGATTATAAAATTTAGTCTGAATAGCTCCAGTTCACCAGTATGCTTCTTCGCCACTAAGTCTACGCCTATATCGATTTTAGGAATTCTATAGCTATCTGGGACATCAGCCAACATCCAAACACCTATGAATTCATTCTTGTAGGTTGGTTCATTCTTTAAACATGCACGTACTAGATATTCAAAATAGGTCCCGCGACCAAGTTGTGTTTCCGCTAATTCATCAATTTGTGCAATTAGTGCTTCAAAAGTCATACGCTTCTCCTGTATGCCAAGAGACCTATAGGATTGTTTAAGTATGTCAGTACTTAACTAAATGCCCCATAGCTGATCATAGTTAGAACTATTATAACCTTTTAAAGTTCAAAAAAATAGCATTAACTGCATAGTAATGCTATTTTGAACCTATATACCAATATTTTCTGATTAAGTTACTATCTTGTCCACTTTCTATTCGGAAGTAAAAATAATGGTTCCATCCATCTTTAGAATTCTCTTTATTAAGTTTGAAGTAGTTTTTCTGATTCATTGCCATTGTTCTTAGGATGTCATCAATTAAGAAGGTCAAAGGCACATTCATCGCTGAATATTTTTGGAAGTCTTCTTCGAATCGGATATAGCCTTCTGAGAAGTAATCCATCTGCAATTTATTTTCATAAAGTTCTTTTCTACTCATAGACAACCTCTTCTAATAGTTGAATGTCCAGGATGTCTTCCACTTCAATCAGTTGGCATCCTTCAAGTGTTTTGATGGATATTGCCTTTACTGCAATTTCCCCCACCTCCCCAATTAAGGTTGTTTTTTTAGCTTTTTGTTTGACTATAAAGCGCCCCTTTAAATTCCCAACATAGAGCTGAGAAAGTAATAATAGTTTTTCTGTTCTGTTCAAGTCACTGGTTAGATCGACACGATATTTTTCTTCTCCTAGTGACGTGGTATGTTCAGATAAAAAGAAGCCCATCCATTTTTGCATACCTGAGTCTTGATATTCTCGGGCTGACTGATAGGGTAAATAGGAACGATCAATCATTTTAAACCATCTAGTCCACCAGCAGAATGACCTCCAATTAGTTTACTTCTAGCGATGCTTCTTGATGCTGACTCAAGCGCATTGGCTTTTAAAAGTGAAGTGAACCCAAACTGATCTCGTATGCTGTCAATCGCTGATTGGAGCCTTTCTTCTTTTTCTATTTTTTCAACATCATCAAATAAAGAAATGAGTCCAAACGATTCATCCACCAAACCCGAATAGTTAACGGCAATGTTCCTTACAGCACCTGAACTGTATTTCTGATGAAATAACTGTAAAACTACATTAGTTAGCGTGTCCGTATGATTAGTTGGTTCAATCTTTTTTTGTGTGTTAATTGATTTTTTATTTTCCTGTTTGGAATAGCCTACATGAACAGAGACGACAGTTGTTTTCTTACCTGCTCGTCTAAGACGAATAGCAACCTGTTCTGCCATCTCTCGAAGAACAATCTCAATATCCCGTTGCTTGACATAATCTCTTGGTAAGACTTGGGAGTTACCTAGTCCAGTGCTCTTTGGTTTATATGGATTATTAACATTGCTTTCATCTACTCCATTTGCGTAAAACCAGAGACGTAGCCCTACTACTCCCAAAGACTTTTTTAGTAAGTCGGGATTACTATTAGCAAGTTCCTTAACAGAAAAGATTCCCAGGTCATTTAATCTCTTTTCCATACGATGACCAATCCCCCAAAAATCCGTCATATTAGGAATTGCCCAAACCTTGCTTTCTACGTCTTCATAAGACCAATTAGCACGCATGGTGGGCATTTTCTTAGCTTCATTGTCTAGGGCTAGCTTAGCAAGCAAGGGATTACTATTTGACATACCCACAGTTGAGTAAATACCTGTCTTTCGCCAAATATCCTTTTGAATCTTAGCAGAAATCATATCCAATTTATCTTTTCGGGATATGGTCTGATCGCTAACAAAGTAGTTAAGAGAAGTCGTTAGGTCAATAAATCCCTCATCAATTGAATAAGGGTATATTTCATTGGGGCTACCGTAATCTTTGAAAACTCGTTGTATTTCCATATTAACCTCAATGTACTTGTCCATTCGAGGTGGAACGATAAAGGTGGTCTTCGCCCATTCCTCAATATAGCGTACAAAGTCTGGATCCGTTGGAAGTCCCTGTTTTTTTGCATTATAGAAAGAAAATTTTCTGGTTTTAACGTCAAAAGGTAAATCATAAGCCCGACCAACATTCTTTTTTCCAAATACTTTCTTAAACATAGGTGATGATGCCAATATTAATCCAGCAGAATTATCCGCTCGACTCATCACGCAGAGGGAGGTTTTAAGAGGATGAAGCCCTCGATCCACACACTCAACGCTTGCATAGAAGGATTTCATATCAATAAAGGCAATATCACTGACAGGCTCTTTTGAATAGTCAATGATTCCCATAACCTAGTCCTCCAGAGGCATAAAGTTTCCGACAATTTTTCCGACAATCCGAGGATCATCGTCATAAGGAGCAAATTTGTCTTTGTATTTTTTATTGATGGAAACGAGGCGTAAGCCGTCTTCTTCCAAGTAGACACGCTTGATATAGGTCTGCTCATTCCAAACAACTGCATAAACTGCCCCATTATAATCAAAGCCTGTCTCACGAATAAGGGCAACGGATCCATTCGGGTATTTAGGATCCATAGAGTCCCCTGAAACCCAAGAGGCGAAATCATGTCCTAACTCCTCATTATAGTAGACCGTATCGTATTCTTTTTCTCCATAGATAGTGGCTCCAAGACCAGCAGACATTTCTTCATAGACCCGATATTCATAACGTGGTTCAGCAATAGGGACCACCTTCTTATTCTGTTCTTCTGTAACTAAGTCACGAGCATAAGACACAACTTGTTCTTTTCCATTGGGTGAGAGGACATTATAGAGTCTGACAATCTCTATCTCAGTGAAATAGCCTTTGGGGACGTTCAAAAGTTTCTCTAATAATGCCACTTTCTCAGTAGAAGGTTCTTTGACTCCACGTTCCCAAGCAGAATAGGCTTGATAGCTAATTCCTAGCTTATCTGCAATATCTTTTTGTGTTAGTTTTAGCTCTTTCCTCCGAGCTTTTAATTTTTCTGGTTGATACATGTTTCTCCTCACATGACTAATAATTCTAAATTTGCCTTTCTTCTAGCTTCTGTCTCTGATAGTTTGTTGCTATCCCACACGTAAGCTAAAGATTTTCCCTTATTGTAAACAAGCCACACTTTAAAATACTTTATCTTCCTGATTTCATCCCATCGTGTCTGGTCAAGCAATTCTGGTAGTTCTTGACTCGTCACGAAATTGGTTTGTTTCAATCTCTTCTTTAGCCGTGCTATAAGCGAGGGTTGATATTGATTGAACTCTTCAATCAATATTTTTTTCAGCTTATGAAAGTAATGGTGAAGGGAGGCGTTTTGACCGTCTAGGTATTCATCTACTGCCTGCTTGATGGCTGATTCAGTATCCACTTGATAAACTCTCAACAAGTCAATCAGCCGAAAATAAAGTGCCTGCTTTGAAACTTCTAGATCCTCTTTGATCTTTTGGAAAGAATCGCAAGAGTAGTAAATCTTGGATAATAGCACAATATCAGGCATCAGAACAATAGCTGAAAATACATTGGCTTCTCTCTCTATAATAGATTCCTGATTATCCACTGATTCTGTAAAATAAGAACCATCGTGTTTCAAGATAAAGTGGCCTAATTCATGACACAAGGTAAAGTGACGCTTGGTCACTGGATTGTCTTGCTCATAGGAAAAACTCGTCCCTAGTTTATCAATAACTGTCAAACCTTCAATTTTATGATTTGAAAAGTGGTGACTGATGACTTGAATGTTATTCTCATGAATGCAATAAGCAAAATAATAGTGAAAGTGATAATTCAGAATCGAAATTTCCTCCTTTTTCATAAAAAAGTAGAGGGTTTGTTTTGTGATTTCACTTACTCGTAAATATAATTCATCCAATGAATAACACCTCCTTTAAATCTCAACATCTGACAAACTAAACCAGAATGGTTGAGTTTATTATACAAAAAAAGTAGACAATTGTCTACTGAAAATTCTAAAATATATCCTCAAACTTAGCAGAATCAATCTCTGATCTTCTAGCAAGAATCTTTTCCTTAATTATGGATATCAATTCATTCGGAGATTTATTTGCTAACGAATCATACATTATAAATATCAAAAATTCATCTGATATCAAACCATCTGAAAAATCAAATCTATTATATTCATCATAGTTCGTTTGAAAGTCCTTACGTAAAAATTCTTCTGAGATTAAACGTTCTGATATATCACTCCTAGCAAATTCATCGATTAACTTTAAAATATTATTTCCGACGTTAATCTTATACATCTGATCTAGATTATATAATCGTTCAAACCAATACTTTAGTCTTAGATATTGATTCTCATCTTGTATTTCAGATTCATCAAAAGATGTTAAATGAACATTTACCACGATATCCCCCCTAGATGCATATATATAACATTTTATATACTTTGCTAAAGAAACTCCATGAAAATACGCATTAAAAACACCTGTCGATTCATCTTTACCATATCCATGACGTTTTCGCTTATTACAGGTCCAGCAAGTTGTAACAAGATTACAGGGAGTTATAGCAAATTGAGGAAATTTAGACTTTGGTAAAACATGATCTAAATTTTTATCATTAAATCCCCACCGCTTATCACAAATAGGACATCTATCTGGAGTCAGAGAATATAGTCTATCCTTATAACCATGACTATCCTTCATACAATAATTGAAAATACCTTCCATTTGTTTAACAGTTATACCATATGCATCGTCCATCTCTTCCATAGTATACAATTGATGTCTATTGTCAAGATAGATTCCCTCATACAACTCTAGCTGTGCTTTCCACTCTGCTGAATCTACTTGTGTGAAAACATCCTTGATGTTCTGATCTTCCTTATTTGAAGAATCAGTGATTGCAGTATCACATACATCAGAAACTTTAAAATCCGGTTCGTCAATCTTCTTCATTTGTTTTTAATTCCTTCGATAGCCGTAATATAATTCTTGCTTCACTGCCCAAAGCGGCTTCAAAACTATCTGAAATTTGTTCTTCATCTATTTTATCTTGTAATACTTTATAGAAACCTGTATTTCTTAAGTCAGTACCAAAAATAGTATCATTAATAAAGCTAACACTTTCTCCATAAGTTTTACTTGATAGTTTCACTATACTACCCCTATGTCTATCAAAATCATATTTTAACTTCCTGATATTTGTATTAGGTATTTCCTGAAGTACGATTGCAGAGTGGGTTGCTAATAAACAAACACCATTTCCTTCCTCAACAATTTCTTCTACTGCCCTAATATACGCCTTTAAAAGTGGAGGGTGTAAGAATAGTTCAGGTTCGTCAATAATTACAAGTGTTTTTTCAAAGACCTTAATAATCAAATTCAATAAACTCAGTAAAACTATTTTTTGACCAGAACTTAATTCATTAATTATTTCTTCTGATAAATTTCTCTCTTCAATCAATGGAAGAATTCGAATAAACAACGGATCAAAGGAAAATTTATCTATAATTTTTTTAGTTCTACTTTCATTTTTGGGGGTTGTTGCCTCCGTAAAAAGTGTTTTTATTTCCTTAGTAATATAATCCTCTAAACTAGTCGTCTTATTGAAATCGATTCCAATGAATTTATAATTTTCGCTATCTTTCTTTATAATTCCAGTATCAAAAGGACTATATGAAATTAATACAATTGACTCAAATTGATTTATATTAGAAGTAATATTATTAAATAAATCACTATTTTTTTTAATATAAAGATCAATCAAATTTTTTATAAAATAGGTTTTCCCAGCTCCATTATTCCCTACAATTGCATATAAAGTATCTGGAAAATATTCTAATGAATGTGGATTCTTGCTAAATTCTAAAACATTGTTTTCATTTTTATCGACAATACTAATTTGATATTCATCGATATATTTTCCACCCATACTCAATCTATGCAACTGATTTCTGATTTCACTTAAAGAAACACTACGTAAAAAAGAATGCTTCAATAAATAATAGTCCTCTATGGGATGATAAATTGAATCATGCTTAATTGACTCATCTAGTCTATTTAAATCATAAGCAATATCCCCCATTTTTTTGAAATACTCATCTTTTTCAGGTGAGGATAGAAAATTATTTAAAAATTCATAATACTCTTTATCTCCAAGTGAAATCAGATTATATCCTTCATCTTGAACAAGAATCGATTGTAAGTCTATTTCCTTTTCATGCTGGTAAGGAATGAATGATATTTTAAGACTACCAAAATCGTAAATTTCACCTTCAATTTTTGCTGTCAATGCATACAATGTTCTATAGCCATAATCGTTCCAATGATCAAAAGCATAATAAATACCATCTCCTAGAGAACTAAAATCCTTATCAGTTAGAGGAAAATCTTTCTTCCATGTCTTACGTATAAAAGGATATTTTTCAAAAAAATCTATCATATTTTTAACCTCATAGCTTGTCGAAGCTTCACTTAAAGCAAGTCACCTTTTTTAAAGGCTTGCTTCCGTTCTTCCATAAACTCAATCAACTCTTTTTTAAAAATTTCCTTTTCTTCTTCGGTCAGTCCTTTTGAGTTCATACGGAAAAGTAATTCAATATTGTCTAATTCATCTGATTCTTCGTCTAAGTTCCCAACCAGATAATCAACGGACACATTTAAAACTTGTGCAATTTTAACGAGATTCTCCTGTGTTGGTTTTTTTACTCCACGTTCCCATGAAGCGTAAGCAGGTTGCGAAATTCCCAGTTTTTCGGCAACTTCAACTTGAGTAAAGCTTGCCTTTTTTCTTAGTTCTTTTAAGCGTTCCGAAAAGTCCATTTTTAAGCCTCTAAAAATTTTAAAAATTTTTCCAAAAACCTCTTGACAAATATAACCAATGGTTATATAATATAAATATAGCCGATAGTTATATTGGTTTTAAAAATAATAATGCTAACTTCTAGCATCACGATCTTTGAAAATTAAATAAAAAGTGCGTCTGACAACCAGAGGACTGATTGCCAAAACTACACTAAACTTCGTACCTTTATTGTAAACGTTTTGGAAAGAAAAGTCAAGTCTGTTTGATGGTTGAAGTGAAGATTTAAAACATTTTTGTGGACTTCCACGCATTTCGGACTTTCGCACTTTTCCGAATAGTAAAGTGAACTGGCTTCGCCAAAAGGCGTAAGAGAATCTTAAGGGTATGACAATGACTACCTGATGAGATTGGCTGGGAAAGCGATGGTAATTCATGCAATGCACCTTGCTAAACGTTGCCACCGTGAAGGAAGAATCCTTCAACCAAATAACTTTTCTCTACTGCTGTCTATCTAATTTACTAGATAGATTTACTCTAGCTACTAAGTCCATTTTCTTAGTAGCTTTTTACTTTTACAATAAAGGAGAACATATGACTAACTTTTTTCGCACAACAATGTGAACGAATTTATAAAAACTACATTTTCACCTATGATATCTTTTCTACATCTGAACAACTCCAGGGACAACTCTATCATCAAGCCCAGAAGGATTTAGATAAACTTGCCAACCAATCACTGCTTACTGGCTTTTCTCAAGGTGAAGTACAATTTTATAGCAGAATGTTTAAACGAAAACTTTTTACTCATTATTACTCACGAGTGAAGCAACTAGCTTAACTCTTTTTATTTTACACTCAGAAAGGAAATACTTATGATTCCAGAAACACTTGTCATGCTACCAGAATTTATCGGTACTGCTTACTACGAAAAATTGGGAAATGCCCCACGCTATGTCTTCGGAAAAGAAGGCAAATATCAACGCCACGTGCTAAACAATGAACAACACGGAGCCTTCCACGTGATTACACCAGCTTCTGCTACTGTCTTTCCAGAAGATGCTCTAGTTGAAGTGGTCAATCCAATTTTCCTTGCAGACACTTCCCTAAACGGAAATTCCGTTGCCCCAGCGCTCAATGTATTTGCTGAAAAATTGGTTTTGAAAAAATAAAAAAGAATAGGAGAAAACATACATGGCTAAAATTGGATTAAACTACGGAGAAAAACTTCAAATTGCAGACAAAACCTATCGGGTAATCTCAGAAGGTCTAAATATCCCTCAAGTCTTTGGAAAACTTACCTTCCGAGGTATTGAAGGAACAGATACCATCTATGAAATTGACCGTTCCCAACGCAATCCTGATGGCTCCTACGTTCAGGTTAATACGGGGGAAATTCGGGGTGTTGTGGTAGGAATTCATTCTTCAGTCCAACACGAAACCCTCTTTTTCACTATTGCCGATATGGCGGAGTCTGAAATCGAAGACTTGGGACTCAAATACCGTGAGGAAGTGGAGCTAGAAGACATCGTCGTAACCCATACTCACGTTAACCGCAACGATATCTACAAGCTCTTTGCTTCTAAGATTAAGAAAAAAGGGGCAAGTCCTAAAGACTCTAAACCCGTAGAAAACAAGAAAGAAAACTAGGAGGTGACATATGAAACTCTTTACCTACCGTGGACAAAGAGTTCAAGTCTATCATCGACATATCAAGGCAATCACTTGGTTTATCTTGTGGTCGCCTTTTTTATTTGCCTTAGCTTACTACGGCTATCAACATCACTTGGAACTACAAGCCCAACCCTTTCCCAAAACCTACTACTTAGTTGCCTTTGCCTTACTATCCGCTCTTATCTCTCAAATCCTGAATTGGATTTGCTACGAGAAACTACTCGCTTTTCAAAAACTCAATAACTTGCGAATTCTCTCTCGTTTTCTCTTAGAAAACAACCTCTATCTAGTCAAGAAAGTCAAACGAGAGAAAAGGACGATAGAGAAAATCAGGCTTCCTCAAGTCTATCTTAAACAATCTCGTTATAGTTTGGAAGTCAGTTTTATCTTAGAAGGCAATAAGTTTCAAGATCGATTTCTCAATCTTGGGGCAACACTTGAAGTCATGTTTAATGGTGACTTTCGAAATAAAACCTTTGATAAACGTTTTATTAAGTACGATATCGCCATCAATCGTATTGATAGCCGTATTGGGATCGACCAAGTAGTGGTTGACGGGTCAAAACTCCAACTTATGAAAGATGTTGTTTGGGACTTCATCGAAGAACCACACTTACTGATTGGTGGAGGGACAGGAGGAGGGAAGACGATTCTTCTCATGTCAATCATCTATGCTCTTGCTAAGATTGGTTTCATAGATATTTGCGATCCGAAAAATTCTGACCTATCTGGTTTGAAAAAAATTCCTGTCTTTCATGGTCGAGTCTTTACCAGTAAGGAAGATATTATCCAGTGCTTTAGGGAAAACGTGGAGTTCATGGAAAAACGCTATGAACTCATGTCTACCTCTCCCAAGTTTCAAGCTGGGAAGAATTTCACTTATTACGGGATGAAGCCTAAATTCATTCTGGTAGATGAATGGGCAGCACTTATCGCTAAAATCGAACGTGATTATAGCCTACAAGCAGAAGTCACCGAATACCTTACTCAACTAGTCCTAGAAGGCCGTCAAGCTGGGGTTTATGTGATTTTTGCCATGCAACGTCCTGATGGGGAGTTTGTCAAAACTGCTCTTCGGGATAACTTTATGAAGCGCCTCTCAGTCGGTCATTTAGAATCAACAGGCTATGACATGATGTTTGGTGATGCCAATAAAACCAAAGAGTTTAAAAAACTGGATAAAATTAATGGTATTAAGATAAAGGGGCGGGGCTATATCGCAAACAACGGAGACTTGGCTGGTGAATTTTTCTCTCCTTATGTACCATTGGACCGGGGCTTTTCTTTCTATGAAGCCTACTCGCAAATTCCCATTTTAGAATTTGAAGGAGAAGAGTTTTCTGTCTTTAAAGACTATAACTCACTAGTCCCAACAAAAGAACTAATAGAGGAGGTAGAACAGGTAGAAAACCATGTCAACCAACGACCTCTAAAAGATTTTGCGGAAGAGCAGGAACTAAAAGTCGCAACGCTTCGAAAGATTATCTATCTCTTAGAAGAACAAGGAATAGATTTTGGCCGTTCTGACTCGGCTATTTTGGTGACTCCTCTTCAAGAAGAACTCCTTCTTGAAACTCTTCTCTGCTTTGAAGAGGGCGGACGAAGATCTTATGCCAAAGCCGTTCAGATGGTGCTTAGTCATCAGGAACTAGGACAAGGACAAGGGCAAGCCTGACGGCAAGTCAGGCGCAGACCGTAGCCCGAAGTTCCTAGTTTCTGATGATGAAACCCCCGATTTCTAATAGGGGGGTTACATTTGGCAAAATGGCAAAGTCCAACCCTCCTCATTCCTTGTAAGAGTTGGGATTGCGAATTTTAGAAAGTGTGTCACTTTGGCAAAAAAAGTGTGTCACTCATAAAAAAGGAGGTGTCCCCATGAATGGATAAAATCAGCCCATTCAATCTTAAGAAATTTCGTCAAGAAACAGGCATGAGCCAAAAACAATTTGCAGAAGCGGTTGACCTACCTACTAGAACCTATCGCTCCTACGAAGCTGGCGAAAGAGGATTGAGCATTGAAAAGTTCCGTGACCTAAAAGCCAAACTAGGCTTTCATAGAGATCATGAAAAGCAAAGTTTGCGTGCTCGGATTGACTACTTGCGAATCTCTTTTCCTGCTCTACGTGACTTAGAGTCTTTCTGTAAAAACTTTCTCTTCTGTCATCTGAGCGAATTTAGCGCTCAGGAGACACGGCTCATGAACTACACCCATCTTTGGCAACGAGGCAATATCTGGATTTTTGATTTCTTTGATAAAGCAGAAACCAAAGATTACCAATCCTGTCTTCAACTATCAGGGCAAGGGTGCCGTGAGTTGGAAGTACTCCTAGAATACAGGGGAATCACTTGGCAGGCCTTCCTTCAGAATCTCTTCTATGCTTATGAGGATTGCCGAATTAAGAGGTTAGATATTGCTCTAGATGAGCTCTATAAGGGCTTCGGAAAAGAAGATCAACAGATTCATCTACCTAAGTTGATTGAGAAGCTCTACGCAAAGGAAATTGTCCTCAACACCTTTCGGAAATGGAATGTAACAGGGGGCGGTTCTTTTATTGACAATGAGGATATGGAAGCTAATCATGGTTTGTCCCTCTACTTTGGATCAAGGCAAAGCCAACTCTACTTTAACTTTTACGAGAAACGCTATGAACTCGCCCGTCAAGAAAATATCTCCTTGGAAGAATCCTTGGAGATTTTTGGTATTTGGAATCGCTACGAACTTCGCTTTTCAGACCAAAAAGCACAAGGAGCTATCGAGGAATATATCAACGGTGTAGACCTTGGGGAAATCGCCCGTGGGGTTATCAATAATGAAATGCAAGTCTATGATGGAATCAATCAATTTGGAGCTTATAAGCCTGACCAGAAATGGCAACAACTTTTTGGTGGGGTAGAACCCTTGAAACTCTCAACCAGTCCCCAACCCTACTCTATTGAACGAACCATCCGCTGGCTGACCTATCAAGTAGCGAACTCTCTTGCTTTAGTTTCAGAAGCTGATCGTATCATGCAGACCGAATATATGAAGATGATACAAAATAGCGGGGAAATTACAGATCGTGGGAAGGCAATGTTAAAACTACTCAAAGCTAGTAAACATTATGAACATTAGAAAGGAAAACAACCAATGGAATACAAAGTTGAGATTAATTCACTAGAAAACTTTAAAGCTTGGTCAGGCGGATTAACAACTCTAAACACTGTTCGTGAACGTGGAGGATTGGATACCCTCACCATTATTTGTGAAGATATCTTCTGTGGGGATATCCCAACGGAAACTCAAATCAATGATTGGCTATGGTTTGATTCTGATTTTATCTTCCAAGCACTTGGCTATGATGATCTTCTAGAGGCTTCTTAAATTGCTTAAGAAAATCTATCAAGCAGACTTCTTTCTCTTACCTGAAAAAGAGTTTTGGCATTTCTACATTCTTTTAAGAAAAGGAAAGGAGTTCTACTATGAATGTGCTGGAAGATGCACCGAAAAGGAACCAAATTCTAAAGGCCTCTATAGCTACGAACATGCTTGCTTCACCTTAGAGGGACAAGTTCTTTCTCTCAATCAAAAGATGCGTCCCTCACTGATTGCTTACATCCAACAAACCATCAAGCAAAATCAAGAACAATTTAGAAAGGAACTCGAAATGGCAACAAAAACAACCTTCACCCGACAAGTAGAACAAGTCGCTAATGAATTAGGCGAATGTCTCAAAAAGAAAGATTATAAAGAATCTTGGACAAAAGCAGGTGAATTAAATAGCTTGCTGAAAAAAGAAGAAGCAAAGACTTTAGCTCCCCAATTACTGGAACAACTCCAATACGAGCTAAAAGGCTATTACTTTATCAATTCAGAAATGGAAAAACTTAATAAACGATTCTATGCAAAAGGAACCAAACTTATTGAGTTAGCCCAAGTGTAACAGGAGGAACTATGGACAATTTAAAATCCTATCTCTCAAAGGTGAGGCAATTTCTAGAACAATTTAAAAAGGTTGAACAGAAAAAGAAACCTCCAAAACTTAAAACCCTCACCAAAAAACATGTTAATCTTGCTGTAGTTGGCGGAACTTGCTGCCTTCTCTTTATTGGACTCATGGGTTCCATTCGAGCTATCACTCTATCCAATCAGGTTTCAAGTCTAAAAACAAGCATTGAAAACTTTGAAAAGGAAAAAGCAGACTCCCCTTCAACTACTAGGCAATATGACTACCGTCTACAATACTATCTAAACGATTTTGTTTATGCTTACTTTACCCTCTCACAAGAAAATAATAAGCAAACCGAACAAATTAATCATCTGAATTCCTTTTATGGTGCCCTTCCTGACACCAAGTCACAAGGGCAAGTCCGAAACCCTAGCGAGGTGATTTATTCGCAACTCATCACTGTAACAGATAAAGTGGCAACCTACCGTGTCAAATACAAGGAATGGATCAAAAAGGACAACAACACCGAGAAAAAGGAAATCACAACAGGATTTAATATTCCTTTTGAAGAAGTTAATGGTAAATATCGTATCGCTGGTCTACCTTGGTTCTCAAGTCTTGACTCCTCACAAGCAATTCCATCTTCAAAAAACGAGCAATTGACCCTGTCAGCAACTGATCGTCTATCGGAGGATGAACACAAGAAAGTAGATAAGTTTTTAACTGTCTTTTTCACCAACTACACTACAAATCAAGACAATCTGAATTTGATTGCTAAAGATATTTCTGTAGTCGCAAATACTACCTTTAAAAGTATTGACTACACCTATCTAAAAGAAGATGGAGAAAAGCTCATCGCAACTGTTCAAGTTACTTTTGAAGTAGGGGCTTCAACTCATTCAGAGAATTTCACTCTCACTCTTACTCAAAATAACGGGACATACTTTGTAGATGAGTTAGCCCACACCATCCCTATTAACTACGCAAAACAAGAAAAATAAAGGAGAACAACATGAACACAGAAAATCTACGAGCCTTCCTACAAGGAGATGCTGTTTGGGTACTAGGAGCAATTGCAGTCCTACTTGCAGTTAAAGCTTGGCGCAATAGCTCTTGGATCCAGCTTTTTTCAGTAGTTTGTTTTTATGCTGTCATTGTCTCACTCACAAAAGGACAAGACATTCTAAAAGCTTTTGGCTGGTTCCTTCGTCTCTTTGGGATTGAAACAGGACTCTAACTATGAAAGATGAAAAACTGTATGATTACGCCAAGGGGCTTAACGCCCCTTATTGGATTCAAGAGATAAAAACTAAAAAAGGCACTCGCATTTGGTACTTTGCTACTCCCATGCAACTGTCTTTTTTTATAGTCTTTATTATTGTCTTGGTGGCTATGCTCTTAGCCGGTGGTTTTATCCTTGTTCCTCTAGCTAAAGCCACCCACTCGATTTCATTAATTCTCTACTGGTTTATCCCTTATAAGCTAGCAAAATTTTATACAGAATACGAACCACATGGAAAGAAAATGCATCTTTTTCTAGCAGATTACCTAATCTACTGTTGGGATTTTAAACTCAATAAAAAAGCAATCTACCATGAAGATCGTATTGAACCGGTTGAAGAAATCGTCTTTGAGAAAACAAACCTTTAGAAGGGAGGAACTATGTCTCTAACACTAACTTATCCCATTCTACAAACTCATGACAATCTTGTCTTGAAACGGGATCGGTCAGTAATGGCCTACTACCGTATTCCGAATACCCCAATTACCATAACGGATGACGGACGGAAAAATAAGCACAAATTAACCGTTGCACAAATGATGAAGAAACTTCTAAAAAATCAATATTTTGAGGTTTCCCTCATTCCTAAGGATTATCTTCTAGAGGAAAAATTAAAGGACTTCTCAGAAGCGCTAGCGGATGATAGTAGAGAGCTCGGTGAAGAACTCCTCCTCTACACCGTTGACCATTTAACAAATGAAATGGAAATCCCTTATCAATTTGATTGGGTTATTGGAGTTAACCTAAGAAAACAAAATCATGGGCAAACAATCAAAGAATTAGCCCTTGAAAGCCTAACTGATTTTTCCGAAAAAATCGCTCAGGGGTTTGGCTACGAATATGAACTCGCTGAAAACTGGTATGAGGACTACTGTGCAGATGAGTTTACCATTTACCAAGCCCTCGCTCCCTTACGAGCAAAAGCCTTATCGGATGAGGAATTGTTCTACTACCAACGGATGCAATATCTCCGCTATATTCCCCACTACAAAAAGGAAGTCCTCGCCAATCGTTCCCAATTTAACATCACGGATACTCTAATCAAAGTTACCAAGGGTGGCTTTTTAAAACTAGAAAGTCCTTATGGTTCTTCTTTTGTTACCATTCTTCCTGTTGGAAAATTTCCTATTCAGTTTAACGGCTTTCATCTAGGAGAATTTGTCCAACGGCTTAACTTCCCAGTTGAATTGCGTATTAAGGCAGAATTTATTGATAACAATAAAATCAAAGGGAAAATGGGACGATCCAATACCCGCTATCGCAATATTATGGAAGAGGCAGAAAATACTGATACTGTCCAACAAGATGAAATCATCATGGGGTCACTTTCTCTAAAAGACTTAATGAAGAAGGTAGGAAATAAGGAAAATATCATCGAATATGGAGCTTATCTTATTGTATCTGCCTCCAGTATTGAACAACTACGACAACGTAGACAAGTAGTTCTCAATTACTTTGATGATATGGGCGTTGAAATCAGTGAAGCTAGCCAAGATGCACCCTACCTTTTTCAAGCCCTCCTCTATGGTCAGCATCTTCAAAAGAAAACGAGAACTTGGACTCATATGGTAACTCCTCGTGGTTTCTCAGAACTGATGCCCTTTACCAATAGCTCTTCAGGAAATCGGATTGGCTGGTATATCGGACGAGTAGACAACTGGACAGGGCGTTGGGATTCGATTGAAAAAGCTATCGAATCCTCCAAAAACATTGTTCTATATAATGCCACTGTCGGAAACAAAGAAGATATCGCTGGTAAAATCACTAAAAACCCACACATCATTATCACAGGTGCTACTGGACAAGGAAAATCCTTTTTGGCTCAGATTATTTTCTTGAGCGTTGCCCTGCAAAATGTCAAAACCCTCTACATTGACCCGAAACGAGAACTCAGAAATCACTACCAACAAGTGATTCACTCGCCTGAATTTGCTAGGCTCTACCCTGAACGTAAGAAACAGATTGAAGCATTTAACTTTGTCACTCTTGATAGCTCGCTACCATCTAACCACGGGGTTTTGGATCCCATCGTTGTTCTTGAGAAAGAACAGGCAGTCGAAGTCGCAAAAAATATGTTGGAATTTCTCCTGCAAGCTGTAGATGATGTTACCATGGATCAAAAGACAGCCATTACAGAGGCTATAAACATCATTGCAGAGAAAAGAGAGCAAGGTCAAGCTGTTGGATTTAAACAGGTCTTAGAACACCTGAAAATGGACGAGAAGGATGATATTGCTTCTGTGGGACGTTATCTAACTTCTATTGTCACGAATTCCATCTTGGAACTTGCCTTTTCAGATGGAACCACTCAAGGACTCAACTACGATTCCCGAGTCACCATTCTAGAAGTTAACAACCTTAAACTACCTAAAGATAATTCCACAAAGATTTCCGACCACGAAAGAAATTCTATTGCTCTCATGTTTGCGCTTGGTGCCTTTTGTACCCATTTTGGAGAGCGCAATGAAAATGAGGATACCATCGAATTTTTCGATGAAGCATGGATTCTGATGAAATCCGCAGAAGGAAAAGCCGTTATAAAAAACATGAGACGTATTGGGCGTTCAAAAAACAATACCCTTGCACTCATTACTCAATCTGTACATGATGCTGAAAATGACGATGACACGACGGGCTTTGGAACCATATTTGCTTTTTACGAAAAGTCAGAAAGAGAAGATATTCTTCATCACGTCAACCTAGAAGTCAACGAACAAAACCTAGAATGGATTGATAATATGATTTCAGGGCAATGTCTCTACTATGACGTCTATGGCAACCTGAACATGGTTTCTGTTCACAATCTTTTTGAAGATATTGACATGCTACTAAAACCTATGAAAGCAACAGTTTCTTCAAGTCTTGAAAATAAATACGCTAGTTAGGAGGTGAAACCATGCAAGAAGCTTTTGAGAAATTAAAAGGCGTTGATATTTTTTCGCTCAAGTCCTATATGGAGCCAACTGGGTTCGGTTCCTTTAACGGTGCATGGGTAATGATTAATGAAATCTTCGTCAATTTTTTCTTTTTCCTGCTCAATGCCATTGTCGGTTTCTTCTCTCTTCTCATTCGTATCTTAGAACAAGTGGATCTCTACTCCGCCTACAAGACCTATGTCTTTAACGGTGCAAGTTCTATCTGGGAGGGATTCACGACTTCAACCACTAACGGAGTTGGAAAAGATTCCCTCATTTCAATGTCCTTACTTATTCTTGGGATTTATCTATTTTATCAATACTTCTTTTCTAAAGGGAGTTTCTCAAGAACGGTACTTCATGTCTGTTTAGTAATTCTCTTAGGATTTAGCTACTTTGGAACAATCGCAGGAACTTCAGGCGGACTTTATCTGCTTGATACCATCCACAATGTTTCAAAAGATGTCTCCTCAAAAATTTCCAAAATTGAAGTCAACTATGATAAAAATAAGTCAATCAAAATTGGCGATTCAATGGCTGATAGCTATATTGCTGAAACTTCCTATAAAGCCTATATCTTTGTAAACACTGGTCAAGAAAACGGCAAATACAGGAATAGTCAAGATGGAAAAGAAGAGGAATTTGATAATAGTAAAGTATTAGGTACTTCTGATTCAAACGGAAACTTTACAGCAGTAAAAGCGAAAGAGCGCTCTGACTATCTAGATAAAATCGGAAATGGTGCTAATGAAGATGGCGAAAAGAACCGCTGGGTTTCTGCGATGCCTGACTTCATCTTTATTCGTATGTTTTATATCATCTTTAAAATTGTAGAAGCCATTGTTTTAGCTATCCCAGTTATATTGATTCAAATTCTAAATATCCTTGCTCAAGTTCTAGTTCTCATGATGATTTTATTATTCCCAATTGCTCTTCTTGTTTCCTTTATTCCTCGGATGCAGGATTTGATTTTTGGGGTTCTTAAAGTCATGTTTTCGGGCTTAGCTTTTCCAGCAATTACTAGCCTCTTAACACTATTCATCTTTTACATTGAACAATTAGTTGAAAACTTGGTAACGTCTGGCTTCGATGATATTTTGAAGACTCTCCCTTCTCTCCTACTTTTTGGACTCGTCTTTAAACTCTTAGTTTCTGTTGCTTCTAAAGCCATGATTTTTTTCCTCCTTTGGAAATACAAGGCAGAAATTATTCAGTTTGTTCTTGGTTCTAAAGCTCGTATGGTAGCAAATGATATCGGAAACAAGGTCACAGAAACGGTTAGCCAAACAAAGGAATTAGCTTCACAAGTACCAACTAAGGCTCTTTCATCTGCTCAAGGACTAGGTAATTTTGTCCTTTCTAGTGCTGGATACGGAGTTGGGGCAGTCATGAATGCAAGGAGCCAATTCCAACAAGTTGGGTCATTCTTTACTAGCAAGCAACCAGATGAGGAAGAGCATTTACCACCCATAGAAACAGAGCAAGTACAAGAAGATGGGGCTAAATTATATCCTAGGGTTCAGCATAGCACGAAACAACAAGGAAAAACACTTTCGTCTAACTTTGCACCAATTTCGCAACCAAACAATGAAAAAGTCACCCCAGAAGAAGAATTTGAAACTCTCAAGGAAGAATGGATTTCTCCTATCAAGCAATACCGTATCAATCGTATAGAGGCAAAACTAGAAGATTACAAAGATCCTCAATCCATGTTTAAAGCGCAAGGTTCAAACGCCTTTACCCGTGCATACAGAAAAACTATGACAAGGGATGATAAAATCAAGGCTAATATTGAACGCAGAAACAGACTAACCGAGAGACTAAACCAATTACGAGGAGAAGCAAATGAACACAAAAATTCGTTCTAAAACCTCATTCCCAAGAGTTCTAGAAGATACACTCTATCAAGCCTATCAAGAAGGAAAACGCTCAGTCGATTTCCTTCTTTTATTTCCAGTAAAGGATACTGAAAGAGAAATGATTATCTCCCAAGTAAAAGCACATACAATTGTCTTAGATGCCAAATGGCGTTTTGGAACAGTACTCTTTACTGCCTATATTCGTTATTAAGAAGAGGAGGGTTTATGAAAAAAATCAAATGGTTTCTCATCCTTGGTCTCCTCCCTCTACTCATGCCGATTCTTGTTATTCTCATTCTTGCCTCTGCCATGGCTGGGGGATCCATTGGTGGAAATTCCAACATTCAAAATGGAGTTACCTATTCTGAACACTGGTCAGACGGGGACGCCTACACACATAATCTATTAGTTCATCGTTACGGAATCAAGGCTTCGCAATTAGATGGATTCCTAAAAACTCTAGGAATCAACTATGATTCAAGTCGCATCAATGGGACAAAATTGCTAGAGTGGGAAGCCAAGTCAAATCTAGATGTTCGAGCGATACTTGCGATCGCATTGAATGAAAGTTCACTAGGAACTGCTGGGGTTGCGACAAATCCAGGAGCCAATATGTTTGGATATGGAGCTTTTGACTCCAATCCTGAAAATGCCAATAACTTCAATGATGAGGTTGCCGTAGTCGCTCTTACCCAACAAACTATCATTGGCAATAAAAATCAAACCTTCAAAATCCAAGACGACAAGGCAAAGAAGTTAGCTTCTGGCACTTTGAATACTGCCGTTGATGGAGGGGTCTACTTTACAGATACTTCTGGTTCAGGAAAAAGAAGAGCTGAAACCATGCAAAAACTGGATACTTACATTGATGAAAACGGAGGAACCCCAGAAGCACCTAAACAAACTACAGGTAAAACAAGAGACGGTGGCGGTGTTACTTCAAGCGATGTTCCTGAAGGATATAGTCTTACCCAAGCTATTGATACTACTAACTATATTGCAAGCTCTTATCCATGGGGGCAATGTACTTGGTTTGTCTATAACCGTGGAAAAGAAGTTGGTGTCAGCTTTGACCCTTATATGGGGAATGGTAATCAATGGATGGAAAAACCAGGTTATACAACTACAAATACACCAACCGAACACTCTGCCTTATCCTTCTCATCGAGTCAAGCTGGCGCTGACCCAATATATGGACACGTAGCCTTTGTGGAACAAGTAAAATCAGACGGTTCCATTTTAATCTCTGAAAGTAACTATAAGGGGCTTGGGATTATATCTTATAGAACTTTTGATGCAGAGACAGCAAAACAGTTTACTTATGTAATTGGAAAATAGAAAGGAGAAAATATGTTAGTACAACTACCCGAAGAACAAACTCAAGAAATTCAGCAAATGATTGCAACACTAATCAAAGATGAAATCCATCACTTTAAAGAGGATATTGGAGTAGACAGCCCCTTCTTGAATAAAAAGCAGACTTGCAATTATTTAGGAATATCTAATAATACCTTAGATATTTGGATCGCAATGGGGCTACCCTATATTCGAATTGGAAAGTCTATTCGTTTCAACAAGGATAGTATAAATCAATGGATGACACGATTAGAAATCAGCGCATAAGGAGAAAAAATGGGTATTTCTAAAACAAATAATGGATCATATAGACTTAGGGTGTATATACCTGATGAAGTCCAGGGAAAACTGGGGTTAGGAAGACGATATGAGAAACGGTTTAAAACCCGAAGAGAAGCTAAAGAAGCTGAAATAAAGTTAACTATTGATATTGAGAATGCTAGATTGGGTAGAGTCCCTGTTAATTCAAATAACAAAGGTAATATCTTATTCAAAGACTTTTATAAAGATATTTGGCTGGAACCATACAAAGCAGGTCAAACTACCACTACACTAAAACCTCCTACTAAGGCAACAGTATTTCAAACAGAAAATATATTTAGGCTTCATATCATTCCAATTTTAGGTAATTACTCAATAGAACATTTGATTAATAATAAACAACTTGTACTATCACTACTTACTCCAAAGGCAAATAGTTATGCTAATTTCAAGGTAATTAGGAGCTATGTAAATTCTGTTTTCGATTGGGCTGAGGAGCTTGAATATATTCCATCAAATAAACTCCGAAAAACAATTAGTAGAATTAAAGCAAATAAAAAAATTCTCCTTAAAGAGAGTAAACGTGAAGAAGATCTTTCTCTCGATAAAGAGGAGCTAAAATTATGGTTACAAGCTTTTGACACTGATTTAAAGGAAGGAATCATTGACCTAAAAGACTACACTCTCTTTTATACTACCTTCTTTTTATCTGACCGAAAATCAGAAAGTTATGCTTTGCAATGGAAACACATCAATTTTTCAACCGGAGAAATACTTATAGAACAAGCTTTAGATCGTTTTGGTAATGTAAAATCAACTAAAGGAAACAAAAAAACTCTTTTTAAAGCACCAACGGAATTAATGGAGCTTCTAGCAAATTGGAAAGTTAAACAACAAGAAGAACTCAAACTTTTTGGACTGAGGCAAACACAAAAACAGTTTGTTTTTACATATAATAATCGGACTAATAACATTAATCTTCCCCTCCATGTCGACTATCTGAACTATAGAATGAAATCAGTTAGACATAGACATCCCGAATTAGCTCCTGCATCTCCTCATAAATTGAGACACACAGGTGCCACTCTAGCAAAATTAGCTGGAGTTTCGCTTGAGGAAATTTCTGAAGCGCTAACCCATAGTGACAAGGAAATTACAAAGACCTACGTCAACACTAAAGATAAAGTTAATCAGACCGTAGGTGATATTGCATTTCGTAGCTTAAAAAATTGATGGGGTGAATATGGGGTGAATTTTGGGGTGAACTTTAGATTTTTGAAACAAAAAAGACATCCAAGAGAAAATTCTTGAATGTCTGTAAACGTTGATATAATCGTATTGATTAACGTTTTGAGAATTGTGATGCTTTACGAGCTTTCTTAAGACCTGGTTTCTTACGTTCAACTTTACGTGAGTCACGTGTAAGAAGTCCTGCGCGTTTCAATGAATCGCGGAAGTCTGGGTCTACTTGAAGAAGGGCACGAGCGATACCGTGACGGATAGCTCCTGATTGACCAGCGTATCCACCACCTACAACGTTAACGAAAACGTCGTATGAACCTACAGTTGAAGTAACTGCGAATGGTTGGTTGATAACAAGACGAAGGTCAGCGTGTGGGATGTACTCTTCAACATCTTTTTTGTTAACAGTGATTTTACCAGTTCCTGGAACAAGGCGAACGCGTGCAACAGCGTTTTTACGACGTCCAGTACCTGCATATTGTGCTTGTGACATACTTTATTGTTCCTTTCCTTAGATAAGTCCTGAAATATCAAGAACTTCTGGTTGTTGTGCAGCGTGAGTGTGCTCAGCTCCAACGAATACTTTCAATTTCATACCTTGAGCGCGACCAAGAGTATTGTGTGGAAGCATACCTTTAACTGATTTTTCGATCAAACGTACTGCATTTTTAGAACGAAGTTCACCAGCAGAGATTTGTTTCAATCCACCTGGGTGGTTTGAGTGAGTGTAGTAGATCTTATCAGTTGCTTTTTTACCAGTCAATTTAACTTTTTCAGCATTGATAACGATTACGAAGTCACCTGTATCAGTGTGTGGTGTGAATGTTGGTTTGTTTTTTCCGCGAAGTACGCTAGCAACAACTGCTGAAAGGCGTCCAAGAGGTACATCAGTTGCGTCAACAACGTACCATTTGCGTTCTACTTGGCCTGGTTTAGCCATGAATGTAGTTTTGTTCATGATTTCTCCTATATGAATATCGTTTTTGTTTACAGGGCGGATGTTCCGGTCCGCGGGGTATTTGAAAGGTTCCGGGGCCTTACAAATGGGGTAAACAATACCGTCTACTATCATACCAAATTTCACTACTAAAAGTCAATAGATATGAAAAATATTTTTGCCGATTTCAGTGTTTAACATCTAGAAAAACCTCGCTTTTGCGAGGCTTTCCTATTTATAAGCTAAGGCACGTTTAAAGGTTTTCCAGATTCCCAAATCATCTGTTTGAAGGACTAGACTAGCATACATGCGTCCGATAAAGGCTGTTGCAGTGACTGCAAAAACAACCGTTATGGCAAGCGAAATCCAAGCTTCCAGACCACTGGCATACCCATTTATAGCTCTAAATGGCATAAAGAAGGTCGAGATGAAAGGAATATAGGAACCAATTTTCAGAACTAAATTGTCCCCAGCAACACCTAGAGAGGTCACACCGACAAATCCTGCTATAATCAAGATCATCAATGGCGACAAGGCCTTTCCTGAATCCTCAGGGCGAGAAACCATAGAGCCTAGGAAGGCTGCTAAAACAACGTACATAAAGAGACTAACCAAGACAAACAATAAGGTATTGAGCGAGAAGGCCTCTCCTAGATGATTTAAAATTCCAGATTGTGCCAAGATAGGGATATCTTTAAAGAGCAGAATAGCAGCCAGCCCACCCACGACGTAAATGCCAATATGAGTCAAAATCACAAGAAGCAGAGCCAGCATGCGAGCGTAGAAATAATGACTTGCTCGGATACTAGAGAAGACCACCTCCATGATTTTGGTTCCTTTCTCGCTAGCCACTTCCTGAGCAGTGACACTAGCATAGGTAATCAAAATCATATAAAGGAAGAAGCCAAGCCCTGCGGCAGCAATGGTTTGAACAATTTTTTTGTTTTCCTTAGATTCATCAATCTTCTCAGTAAAATCAACGGTTTGACTCAGACGTTTTTCCTGTTCTTGAGACAAATTGGCTGCCGAACGATTGAGTTGGTATTGCAGTTCGTTTAACTTATTGGTTACTGCTAGTTTGATGCCTGTTTCAAGAGAAGTTTCACCATGATAGACGGCCTTGAGGACACTGTCCTCTTGGTCAATGGTTAGGTAACCCTTGATTTTCTCATCCTTGATAGCAGCCTGGGCACTGGCTTCATCCTTATAATCAAAGTTGATACCATTGGTACCCTTGAGCCCTTCTTCCACAGATGGCACAGTTGTTACTACTGCTATCTTGCTATTCTTGGCCATAGAAGACCCTTGGAGAAAGCCGATTCCTACAGATAAGGCTAAAAAGAGGAACGGCGAAATCACCATAAAGAAGAAACTCCACGACTTGACATGTCGAAGATAGGTTTCCTTCATTACAACCCACATATTTCTCATACTTCCACCCCTGATTCTAGTTTAAAGATTTCATCGATTGTTGGAGCCTGTTGGTCAAAGGTCGCAATATATTGACCTTGAGTGAGGATGGGGAAGAGTTCCCTTCCAGCACTTTCATCATCTAGGATCAATTTCCAACTACCTTGCTTGGTCAAGCTCACCTGTTTGACGTGAGGAAGTTTTTCCAATTCTTCCTTGCTTTGTTCACTTGAAACAAAGAGACGTGTTTTCCCATATTGATTACGGACATCCTGAACTGGTCCATGCAAGACCACACGCCCGTCACGAATCATCAGAATATCATCGCAAAGTTCCTCAACGTTGGTCATGACATGGTCAGAAAAGATAATGATTGCACCGCGCTCTTTCTCTTTTAAGATGACCTGCTTGAGCAACTCAGTATTGACTGGATCCAAACCACTAAAAGGCTCATCCAAGATAATCAAGTCTGGCTCATGGATTAGGGTGATAATCAGCTGAATTTTCTGCTGATTCCCTTTGGAGAGGCTCTTGATTTTGTCGGTCAATTTGCCCTTCACTTCCAATTTTTCCATCCATTGAGGGAGTTTTTCCTTGACTTCCTTAGCATCCATACCTTTTAGAGTCGCCAGGTAGCGAACTTGCTCAAGGACTGTCAACTTGGGCATGAGACTGCGTTCCTCAGGCAGATAACCAATCCGTGCATAGGTTTCCTGACGAATCTCCTGCCCATCCAGACTGATCTCTCCTTGATACTCCAAAAATTTCAACATACTGTGGAAAATCGTTGTTTTCCCAGCACCATTCTTCCCGACCAAGCCCAGAATCCTTCCTGGACTTGCCTGAAAATCGACACCAAACAAGACTTGCTTGGGACCGAAACTTTTCTCTAGATTTCTTACTTCTAACATTTTCCACCTCCGAGATATGTTGCACTTATTATACTCCTTTTTGATAGCCTTTACAACGATTTATGTCCATTTTATCGGATTATAAATAGCAAAAGTATCCTATCTCTAATAAATTTAAGTGCTTCAGCGATAGCTTTAGTATAACTCATTAAAGACTTTCTGAGATGGCTTCCTCCTCAACTATCGCTTTTCTCTTCTGAACTGTCCTTTTGAAACTAAAAATCCACCCCGAGGGATGGATTTTAGACTATTAACGCACTTCTGCATTCACTTTTTCTTCGAGTGATGCTTGGATTTTTTCCATATAGCGTGCGACTTCTTCGTCTGTTAAGCTATCTTCTGGATTTTGGAAGGTCAAGCTATAGGCCATTGACTTCATGCCAACTCCCAGTTTTTCGCCTGAGAAGACGTCAAAGAGTTTGATATCTGTCAAACGTTTCACGCCTCCAGCTTGGATAGCGTCTACAACTTCTTGATGAGTGACTTCTGCCTTGAGGAGTAGAGCCATGTCACGACTGACTGCTGGGAATTTAGTGATTTCTACAAATGGAGCAGCTGGTTGAAGGGCAGCTTCGATGGCGGAAAGGTTGAGCTCAGCTACATACGTTTCTGGAATATCGTAGGCCTTGGCAGTGACTGGATGCACTTGGCCAAGGAAACCAAGAACTTGGTCGCCGAGTGAAATCACGGCTGTACGTCCTGGATGGAGACTTGCAATCTCAGCTGTTGCTGTATAAGTCACTTCTAGTCCCAAGCGAGTAAAGAGCGCTTCAAGGATTCCCTTAGCATAGAAGAAATCAACTGGAACTGCTGCCGTTTGGAAATCTTTTTCTGCAACCAAGCCTGTTAAGGCAAAGGCAAAACTGTTGATTTCGTTTGGTAATTCTTCTTTTGGATTGCCTGTTTGTTCAAAGACTTTTCCAATCTCGTAAAGGGCCAAGTTTTTGTTCTTACGCGCTACGTTGTAAGCAACTGTATCAAGGATACCTGAGACCATATTTTGGCGGAGGACAGAACGGTCCACTGTCATTGGCCACATGAGTTCTGTAAGGTTACTTGGTTGAGCTGTGAACTCAACTGCTTTTTCAGGCGTTGTCAGAGCGTAGGTAATGATTTCTGTCAAACCTGCTCCTTCAGCGATGGTACGAACTTGGCGACGCAATTTTTGTGTCGCAGTCAATTCGCCAGCTGTACCGTCATCTTTTGGAAGACTAGTTGGCAAGCGATCATAACCATAGATACGAGCGATTTCTTCAAAGAGGTCCGCTTCGATGGTGATATCCCAACGACGACGTGGAACGCTGACTGTAAAGCTTTCTGCATTGCCAGAAAGGCCAAAGCCAAGACGACGGAAGACATCTTCCACATCAGCATATGAAAGCTCCGTACCAAGGACGCGGTTAACGTCAGCCAGAGTCGAAGAAACTTCTACATCAGAAGTATCAAGCGCTCCTGCTGAAACGATGCCCTTACGCACCGTCGCACCTGCAAGATCAGCAATCATGCTCGCTGCCGCATCAAGGGCTTCGTTAACAGTTGCCACATTGATGCCTTTTTCAAAGCGAGAAGATGATTCAGAACGCAGATTGAGGCGTCCGCTAGTCTTGCGAATCGATTTGCCATTGAAAACAGCCGCTTCAAGGACAACACGACTAGAATTTTCAGAGATTTCTGTTGCTTGACCACCCATAACACCTGCAAGGGCTACTGGCTTGTCTGCGACAGTAATGACTAGGTCATTTGTTTCCAAGTCACGTTCTTCACCGTCCAAGGTCACTAATTTTTCACCAGCACGCGCTCCACGCACACGGATGTCAGTCCCTTCAAAGGTATCCAAGTCAAAGGCATGCATAGGCTGACCAAAGTAGAGCAGGATATAGTTGGTCACGTCTACAACGTTGTTGATAGGACGAATCCCTTCATTCATAAGAAGGTTTTGCAACCATTGTGGACTTGGTGCGATGGTCACATTGTCCAAGATACGGGCTGCATAGTAAGGCGCCTTGTCTGTTTCAATGCTGACAGAAAGGGCATCTGCTGCAGCTTCATTTGTTTCTATTAAACTGAATTCTTTAAAGTTGACTGCCTTGTCATAGATGGCTGCCACTTCGTACGCTACTCCACGCATAGATAGAGCGTCTGCACGGTTTGGTGTGATAGAAAGTTCGATGATTTCATCATCCAAGTCTAGGTAAGAAAAGACTTCGTCCCCAGGAACAGCATCTTGAGGCAAGATTTGAATACCATCTGCGAATTCCTTTGGTACAACTGAGTCAGAAATACCTAATTCACCAAGTGAACAGATCATTCCAAGTGACTCTAAGCCACGGATTTTCCCTTTTTTAATCTTGTAATTGTCAGCAATACGAGCTCCTGGAAGAGCCACCATAACCTTAATACCAGCACGCACATTCGGTGCACCACAAACGATTTGACGTGCTTCTTCTTCGCCAACGTTAACCTGACAAACATGGAGGTGAGTTTCTGGCACATCTTCGCAAGACAAGACCTCACCGACGACAATTTTTGAGAGACCAGCAGCAGGTGATTCCACACCTTCGACCTCAATCCCTGTAGTTGACATTTTTTCAGCCAACTCTTGTGATGGCACATCAATGTCCACCAATTCTTTTAACCATTTATAAGATACAAGCATAATTTAGTTCTCCAGAATGACAGTTGCCACTCTAGTTCTTTTCCTTTCCTATCATTTCAATAGAAGAATCCTCTTCTTACCTTAATTTCTTTTTCAGTAACCAATCTGTATCTACTTTTTGACCAACCATAAAACTATGTTGGCTAAATTTCTCAAAACCATATCGGTTATAAAACGCTTGAGCTTTTGTATTATGCTCCCAAACACCTAACCAAGCCCAGGAAAAACTATTTTTGGTAGCAAGTTCAAGAGCGAATTCAAACAGTTGCTTACCTAGTCCAAATCCTTGGAATTTTTGTAGCACATAGAGGCGTTGAATTTCAAAAGCATCCTCTAATTTTCTCTCAGTCTGAGCACTTCCCCAGTTGACTTTGAGAAAACCAGCTATCTCCTCTTCATGCATAATGAAATAGGTTTCGGAATCTGGATTTTCCAACTCAGTTGACAAAACTCTGAGACTATAAGTCTTTTCAAAGTATTCCTGTAACTGCTCTTCCGTATTATCATGAGCAAATGTTTCACGAAAGGTTTGTTTGGCAATTTTGGACAACGCCCCAATATCTGCCTTTTCTACTTTTCTAATCATTATTTAAACTGTTCTGAGAAGCGGACATCGCCTTGGTAGAACCCACGGATATCATTGATTCCGTAGCGGAGCATAGCGACACGCTCTTGTCCAAGACCAAAGGCAAATCCAGAATAAACAGTCGCATCGATTCCACTCATTTCAAGGACACGTGGGTGAACCATACCGGCCCCCATAATCTCAATCCAACCTGTTTTCTTACATACGTTACAGCCTTCTCCACCACACTTGAAGCAGGAAACATCCACCTCAACAGATGGCTCTGTGAATGGGAAATAAGATGGACGCAAACGGATCTGACGTTCTTCACCGAACATCTTTTGGACGATCAACTGAAGCGTTCCTTGAAGGTCTGCCATAGAGATGTTTTTCCCAACAACCAAGCCTTCGATTTGGTGGAACTGGTGACTATGGGTTGCATCGTCCGTATCACGACGGAACACACGTCCTGGTGAGATCATCTTCAAAGGACCTTTTGAAAAATCATGAGCATCCATAGCACGCGCCTGAACTGGTGACGTGTGAGTACGGAGTAAGATTTCTTCTGTGATGTAGAAAGTATCCTGCATATCGCGAGCTGGGTGATCTTTTGGAAGGTTCATACGCTCGAAGTTGTAGTAGTCTTGCTCTACTTCAAAACCATCCACGACTTGGTAACCCATCCCAATGAAAATATCTTCGATTTCTTCACTGGTTTGTGTCAAAACGTGACGGTGACCAGTCGCAACTGGGCGACCTGGAAGTGTTACATCGATGCTCTCACTTGCTAGTTGAGCTTCTACTTTCTTTTCTTCCAAGAGCTTAGCTGTTTCTTCAAAAGCCGCTGTCAAAACATCACGCGCTTCATTAACGTGTTTCCCGATGATTGGACGCATCTCAGCAGAGACATCCTTCATCCCTTTGAGGATTTCCGTAAGGGAACCTTTTTTACCAAGGACAGAGACACGCAAGTCTTGCATCTCTTTTTCATTTTCAGCAGTAATCTGCTTCAAGCTAGCCAGCGTTTCTTCGCGAAGCGCTTTTAATTGTTCTTCAATAGTTGACATAATTCCTCCATCAGTCTCTCGTAGATAAAAAGAAAACCACATGCCAAAAACTCCACTCGGAGCGTTGACACGCGGTACCATCCGTTTTCATCTGACAAGTCAGACCTTCATTTCTAAATCCATGCGCAAGTGAATTCACCCAGCTTTCATATAGAGAGCTTGCAGTCACGGCTCTCCTCCCTGATATACTTCCCTTGAGTTACTAGTCTTGCGGATTCCTATTCAATTACTACTTAGTTTATCAGATTTTTAGTTAAAAAACAAGTTAGATTAGACTAATTTCAATATAAAAAGGAACAAGACACAATGCATTACCTATTTGTAGGATCTGTTTCACCTGCTTTCCTTTTCAATAAAAGAGTTGCTGCTTGATTAAAACCATCACACCAGTTATACCATTTTGCTTCATACTCATCTTGAGATACGATATGATTTTTTAAATCCAGAACAGAGTAAATCTTTCTTTCCTCACAAGCTTGCGCATAGAGATAATACAGTTCATCGCCACCATCTCTATCCCACTCAGCAGAAATCGTATCCCTACCTGCCAATAAAGCCTGATAAGCCCTGTGATGCCCGTCTGTAATCAACAAGCAGTCTCCGAATGCAAGAACACTGATTGGAGCAACATTGATTATTTCTACCGACTGATAAAGCATCTGGATATCTTGTAACTTCTTTTCTGATAAGTATAGTTGAGTCGGATGGAGATCTGTTATATTGACTTTCATTTCTTTTTCCTCAAAGGAATTTGATGCTCACTTCTGCTTGCCTTTAAATCGCCATTGGAAGCGAAGCTTGTCATAGAAAGGAAATTCGATAAACAAGACTCCCAAGCCCACACAGAAACTGGCAAGAACATCTGATGGATAGTGAACTCCCAGATAGACCCGAGATAGCAGCACACTGACTAGGTAGACCCCAAGGACGATTTGCACAATTTTTCTCAAAACCGGATCTTTAATCCGTTGACTGAGAATGACAATCAAAGTCCCTACCATCAGCGTCACTGCCAGAGAATGCCCGCTTGGGAAGGAAAATCCCTTCTCCTCTACCAAGTGTAAGATAGCTGGTCGTGGGCGCTGGTAAATATTTTTAAAGGTCACAATCAAAAGACCGGCTAAGGCTAGATTGCCCGCCATGAAGTAGCTTTCTATCTTCCACTGCTTACGATAAAAGATAAAGGCTGCGATGGCAACCCAGGTAATGATTACTGGGATATCAATCAAATGCGTAAGGGCACGGAACAGAACCGTTAAATAATCTGGCAAGTCCCCACGAAGGGCAGTCTGAAGCGGTTGATCAAAACCGACCAGCGTTTCAGGATAGAACTTAACCATATAGCCAAGAAGGACGAAAAGTAAAAGGGCAAAACTGCCCTTCATTAAAAATGTTTGTTTATCTCTCATAATGTTTTAAGGTTGGTTTCAAGAGGACGTATAACAACCAGAATGAAACGGCAAAGATTAAACCTTCAATCAGGTTAAAAGGTAAAACCATGGTCATCAAGTAGTTAGAAAGTCCTATAATTTCTCTAATATCAAAGTTGGCAAACTGCGCGTATAAAGGAACCGCATAGACATAGTTGAGAACCAACATGGCAGCAGTCAATCCAATAGTTCCCGCCAGAGATGCCAGTAGGAAACGAAGGGTGCTGCGTTCCTTTTTCCAAATCAAACCAAAGACGATAACAAAAACTCCCAAGGCTACGATATTCATTGGCAAGCCAATGTAGGTATTCACTCCTTGGCTATTCAGAAGCAACTTCAAGAGTGAGCGAAGCAAGAGAATGCCTAAAGCAGCTGGCAAATCCATCACCACCAAACCCAAAAGGACTGGCAAGATACTAAACTCGATCTTGAGGAAGGTTGCCGCTGGCAAGAGCGGAAAGTCAAAGTACATCAGCACAAATGAAATGGCTGATAAAATCGCAATGGTCGAAAGTCGACGTGTGTTTGTCATAACAGGTTCCTCCAATTTTCTATAAAATCAGAAGAAGTTGGAAAGGATTCCTCTATCTATTCTCACTTTTTATATCCCAAAAGTTCCCTCTCACTCTGTTGAGCAAGCGGTTGCAATTCATCTATAAACTCATCAGAACAGACAAAGCCATTCTTTCGTCTTCTCCCATCCAGACTATACTGTCGGTTGTGGAATCGCACCACATCAGCTTGCGCTCGCGGACTTCTTTAACTAAGATTTTTTTGGATTAATCTAGGCGTCGCAGTCGAAGATAATACTTAAGTATATCGAGACAAGACAACGAAGAGTAAGCCAAAATAGCTAGTTAAAGTCACCGCCGGTCGGGAATCTCACCCAGCCCTGAAGACCCCTTTATCATAACAAAAAACGCTTGCAAGTGCAAGCATTTTGTTTATTTCAATTTATCCGCTTCATAGGTGTGAACGAGCTCTAAACCAGCAAAATTTTGTTGACGAAGAGCCTCATAGACAATCATGCAGACCGTATTAGACACATTGAGGCTACGGACATGTTCATCATTCATAGGAATACGGAGAGCCTTCTCTGGATGTTCACGCATAAAGTCCTCTGGCAAACCCTTATCCTCACGTCCGAAGAGAAAATACTGATCTTCACCGCTTGCCAAATTTGCCTCAGAATAGACCTTTTCTGCAAATTTCGAAATCAGGTAGACTTGCCCTTTCATCTGAGACATGAAATCTTCCAAACTGTCATAAAAATAAATCTCTAACTTATCCCAGTAGTCCAAACCAGCCCGCTTCATCTTGCGATCATCGATAGGAAAGCCCATAGGCTTGATGATGTGGAGGGGAGAATTGGTCGCAGCGCAAGTACGCGCAATGTTACCTGTATTTTGTGGAATCTGAGGTTCAAATAATACAATGTGATTTGTCATGACTGGCTTCCTTTTATCATTGCAAAAAAATAGCCACACTGCCCGGAGTCAAGCTCAGCAAACAGCGTGGTTAAGGCATCGTTAACTTACCTCACAACAGGTTTGAAGTAAATCAGCGAAACTACTTTCTTAGTATAACACTTTCAGAATCATTGTCAATAGAAATGACTTGATTTTTTTACTTTTTTTGATGATATTTTCATGTTTGGTCATTCCCTTTCTGAAAAGGTATAGTAAAAGAGCCAAATCACTTCAAATCGGAGACATCGTTATAGAAATTAAGCAAATGTATCTTCAAAACGTGAAAAAGGCCTTTCTTCCCTTAAAAATCGCCTTAGCAAGTGCATTTTTTGCTAAAAAAGGGTATGATAGTTACATCATGAAAAAGTAGGTTTTTTATATGAAAATTGTCCTCGTTGGTGGAGGGAAAGTTGGTTTCGCCCTCTGTCGTTCACTGGTTGCAGAAAACCATGACGTTGTCCTCATCGAACAAGATGAGGCTGTCCTCAATCACATTGTCAGTCGCTATGATATCATAGGTCTCCTTGGAAATGGGGCTGACTTTGCCATCTTGGAGCAAGCCAGTGTTCAAGAGTGCGATATCTTTATCGCCCTAACCGAACACGATGAAGTGAATATGATTTCAGCGGTACTTGCTAAAAAAATGGGCGCTAAAGAAACCATCGTTCGGGTTCGAAATCCTGAATACTCTAATGCCTATTTTAAAGAGAAAAATATTCTTGGATTTTCACTTATTGTTAATCCAGAGCTCCTGGCAGCGCGTGCGATCTCAAATATCATTGATTTCCCTAATGCCCTCTCTGTCGAACGATTTGCTGGAGGTCGGGTCAGTCTCATGGAGTTTGTTGTCAAGGATTCTAGCGGTCTTTGTCAAATGCCAATCTCTGACTTCCGTAGAAAGTTTGGGAATGTCATTGTCTGTGCTATGGAGAGAGATCATCAACTGATGATTCCAAGCGGTGATGTTATTATCCAAGACAAGGATAGGATTTTTGTTACAGGAAATCGCGTAGATATGATGCTTTTCCATAACTATTTTAAATCTCGTGCAGTGAAAAGCTTGCTTATCGTTGGAGCTGGAAAGATCGCTTATTATCTACTCGGCATTTTAAAAGACAGTCGCATTGATACCAAGGTCATCGAGATCAATCCTGAAAGAGCTCGTTTCTTCAGCGAAAAGTTCCCCAATCTCTATATTGTCCAAGGGGATGGAACTGCAAAAGACATTTTGCTGGAAGAAAGTGCTCCCCACTATGATGCAGTCGCAACCTTAACTGGGGTTGATGAGGAAAATATCATCACCTCAATGTTTCTTGACCGAGTTGGCGTCCATAAGAATATCACCAAGGTCAACCGAACAAGCCTTCTAGAGATTATCCACGCGCCTGATTTTTCGAGTATCATCACACCAAAAAGCATCGCAGTGGATACCATTATGCACTTTATCCGTGGTCGAGTAAACGCTCAGTATTCAGATCTTCAAGCCATGCACCATCTCGCAAATGGTCAAATTGAAACTCTCCAATTCCAAATCAAGGAAGCTAATAAAATGACTGCCAAACCTCTATCACAGTTGAAATTGAAAAAAGGGGTTCTCATTGCAGCCATTATCCGAAAAGGAAAAACAATCTTCCCTACTGGAGAGGATATGCTTGAGGTGGGAGACAAGTTACTCGTGACGACCTTATTGCCAAATATCACCAAAATTTATGATTTGATTGAGAGGTAAAAAATGAATAAAAGTATGATTCGTTACCTCCTCTCAAAACTTCTCTTGATTGAGGCTGTTCTTCTCTTAGTTCCTGTTAGTGTAGCGATCTATTACCAAGAATCCAGTCAAGTATTTATCGCTCTCTTTTCTACGATTGGAATTTTAGTCCTTCTCGGTGGTCTAGGCGTTTTACGGAAACCGAAAAATCAGCGGATTTATGCCAAGGAAGGGGTCTTAATTGTTGCTCTCTGTTGGATTCTATGGTCTTTCTTTGGTGGCCTCCCCTTTGTCTTTTCAGGACAAATCCCAAGCGTCATTGATGCCTTCTTTGAAATCAGCTCTGGATTTACGACTACAGGAGCAACTATCCTAACAGATGTTTCCATTCTTACTCGTTCCCTCCTCTTCTGGAGAAGTTTCACCCACTTGATTGGAGGGATGGGGGTACTCGTCTTTGCACTTGCCATTATGGACAATGCCAAGAATAGTCACTTGGAGGTGATGAAGGCTGAGGTCCCTGGTCCTGTCTTTGGTAAGGTCGTATCCAAACTAAAAAACACTGCCCAGATCCTCTATCTGCTTTATCTGGCTCTCTTCTCCCTTTTTGTGGTTATCTACTACCTAGCAGGCATGCCTCTCTATGATAGTTTTGTCATCGCTATGGGAACGGCAGGAACTGGGGGCTTTACCGTCTATAACGACGGAATTGCCCACTATGGTAGCTCACTCATCACCTATCTAGTTAGTATCGGAGTTCTGGTTTTTGGAGTTAACTTCAATCTCTACTACTACCTCATGCTCCGTCGGGTTAAGGCTTTCTTTGGAGATGAAGAACTACGAGCATATATCATCATTGTCCTAGTTTCTACCGGCTTGATTACGCTTAATACGCTCCACCTCTACCAAGGTGTCTCTAAAAGTGTTGAAATGGCCTTCTTCCAAGTTTCCAATATCATCACAACAACAGGTTTTGGTTACGGAGATATTACCAACTGGCCCCTCTTCTCCCAATTTATCCTCCTCTTCCTCATGGGAATCGGTGGATCAGCTGGCTCAACTGCAGGTGGTCTTAAGGTGATCAGAGGACTTATCCTCTCTAAAATCGCAAAAAATCAGATTTTGTCCACTTTATCTCCTCACCGTGTTTTGACTCTACACGTCAATAAAACTGTGATTGATAAGGATACCCAGCACAAAATTCTTAAATATTTTGCTATCTATATGATGATCATTCTCTCTCTCATCTTTATCGTCAGTCTTGATAGTAATGATTTTCTAGTCGTGACCAGTGCGGTCTTCAGCTGTTTTAACAATATCGGACCTATTCTAGGCACAACCTCGAGTTTTGCCATCTTTAGTCCCATCTCTAAAATCCTCCTCTCCTTTGCAATGATTGCAGGTCGCTTAGAGATATACCCAATTTTGCTGCTCTTTATGAACCGTACCTGGTCTAAACGTTAATTACAATACAATCCCCCTTTTACAAGCTAGTAGAAGGGGAATTTTTCTATTAAAAATGAGAAGACCTTTCGGTCCTCTCCTAATTTGTTTAATCTTTAAGAACTTTCTTGTAACGAGCAAGTTCTGCTTGGTTAGCCCAAACATAGTGACCTGGACGAATTTCTACCATAGATGGCTTATCTGTCTCATAGTCATGTTGGTCAGGATCGTAAACTTTCAAGACCTTCTTGCGTTCCAAGATTGGATCTGGAATCGGTACAGCAGATAGAAGTGCTTGAGTGTATGGGTGGACGGGATTGTTAAACAACTCCTCTGTCTCCGCCACTTCGACGATAACTCCCTTATAGATAACCGCGATACGATCTGAGATAAAGCGAACAACTGACAAGTCATGCGCGATAAAGAGATAGGTCAAGCCCAACTCTTTTTGGAACTTCTTGAGCAAGTTCAAGACTTGCGCACGCACTGATACGTCCAAGGCTGAAATTGGCTCATCCGCAATAACGAAATCAGGTTCCATCACAAGGGCACGGGCAATCCCGATACGCTGGCGTTGCCCACCAGAAAACTCATGTGGATAGCGGGTCAAGTGTTCTTTCAAAAGTCCAACTTCATGAATCATCTTTTGAACTTTTTCTTTTCGATCTTCTTCATCTTTAAACAAGTGGTAGTTGTAAAGACCTTCAGAGATGATATAGTCAACTGTTGCACGCTCATTCAAGCTCGCTGCAGGGTCCTGGAAAATCATCTGGATGCGACGGATCAAGTCTGATGATTCCTTATGAGATTTTTTCCCATTAATCTTATGACCATCAAAGATGATCTCACCTTTACTAGTATTATTTAGACCAATAATGGCACGACCAATCGTTGTTTTCCCGCTACCAGACTCACCAACAAGAGAGAAGGTTTCTCCCTTGTTGATAAAGAAGTTGGCGTTTTTAACCGCAACAAACTTCTTACTTCCTTCACCGAAGGAAATTTCTAAATCTTTAATTTCTACTAATTTTTCAGACATTTCCTTCCTCCTAGTCTTCTAGATGAGCAAAGCCCATTTTATCACGAATCTTGTCATGCAAATCTGCAATGACTCCAGGTTTTTCAACTTTAGGAGCATTCTCATGAAGCAACCAAGTCTTAGCCCAGTGGGTATCAGTGACTGAAAACTGAGGTGCTTTCTGTTCAAAGTCAATTTGCATCGCATAATCTGACCGAAGGGCAAAGGCATCACCTTTCAACTCAGTATAAAGAGACGGTGGTGTTCCTGGGATAGAGTACAATTCCCCTTTATCATCAGCAAGCTGAGGCAAGCTAGACAAGAGACTCCAAGTATATGGATGACGTGGATCGTAGAAGACTTCCTCAACAGTTCCGTATTCTACAATTTCACCAGCATACATAACCGCTACCTTATCGGCAATACTTGCTACCACACCAAGGTCATGGGTGATAAAGATAATGGTAAAGTGGTACTCATTTTGCAAGGTTTTAAGCAAATCAATGATTTGCGCTTGAATGGTAACGTCAAGGGCCGTTGTTGGCTCGTCACAGATCAAGATATCTGGACGACAGGCAAGGGCAATCGCAATAACGATACGTTGGCGCATCCCTCCAGAATATTGGAAAGGATACTCTTCAAAACGTTTTTCAGCATCTGGGATTCCGACCTTGTTCATATAGTCGATTGCCATCTCTTTGGCTTCCTTAGCTGTTTTCCCTTGGTGTTTAATGATAACTTCAGTGATTTGGCTACCGATTGTATTGATTGGGTCCAAACTTGTCATAGGGTCTTGGAAGATAGTCGCAATTTTAGCACCACGAATCTTCTCCCATTCCTTGTTAGAAGTTAGAGCGGTCAAGTCTTGTCCACGATAGTCGATGCTTCCTTGGGCAATACGTCCATTGTCTTCTAACATCCCTGTAAAGGTTTTTGTTAAAACAGATTTACCAGAACCGGACTCACCTACCAAGGCCAGAACTTCTCCTTCAATCAAGTCTAGAGAAACTCCTCGGATAGCCGTCAGAACTTTGTCACGAACGTCAAATTCCACGACAATATCACGAGCAGTCAAAATTACATCTTTTCCTTTTATCATGTCTACTCCTATCTATGTGTACGTGGATCACTAGCATCCGCTAGGTTTTGACCAACAACGAAAAGAGATAGGGATACCAAGATCAAGGTTGTCAACGGAATCCAGAATAAGTAAGCGTTGGTCGTAACGTTTTGTGAGTAATCTGAGATCAAACGTCCCAAACTTGGCACTGTTACAGGCAATCCCAATCCAAAGAAGGAAAGGAAGGCTTCATAAGAGATGAAGCTTGGCAACATCAAGGTCATTGTAGAAACAATAACAGATACCAATTGTGGCATGATGTTTTTAACGATGATTTTAAAGGTTGGCGTTCCAAGTGTTTGAGAAGCAAGGTTGTATTCCAAGTCACGGTAACGCATGATTTGGATACGAATCATATAAGCAATCCCAATCCAAGTTGTCACACTCATGGCAAAAATCAGATTCCAAAAACCAGCACCGATTGAGTAAGTCAAGACAATGACAATCAAGAGAGATGGAATGTTTGAAATAATGTTATAAACTTCCATCATGACACGGTCTACAGATTTTGAAATTCCCCAGATTCCACCAACAATAACCCCAATTACAAGGTTGATAAAAGTGGCAATTACAGAGATAAGAATTGAATTACGCGCACCAAACCAAACCCCATCAAACAAGGATTTACCATTGCTATCTGTACCAAACCAATGTTCAGCATTGGGCTTGATAAAACGAGCACTAAAGTCATTGACCTTACTTACATCGTTGAAATCAAAATCGGAGAACATTGGGTAAATAAAGCTCATCAAGATAATGGCAACCAAAATTCCTAGCATAAAGACGGTTGATTTTTTCTTTAGAAATTGTCTAAATACAGAACCCCAGTATGAATAGGCAGGAGCATCAATTGTTTCAGAGGCAAAATCGTCACGTTTTACGAACTGAAATTTTTCTTTATCAATTGTTGACATTATTTGCCTCCTTTCTCTGTCAATTTAATACGTGGGTCAAGCATGGTCATCCAGATATCTCCTACAAAGAGTGAGAAGATAGAAATACACGTGAAGATGAAGACAAGACCAACTACCATTGAGTTGTTTGATGCCTTAACAGAGTCAATCAACATTTTACCCATACCTGGGAAAGCGAAGACTGTTTCTGTCAATGTTGCACCACCGATAACCCCGATTACGGCACCAGGAATACCTGAAACCAAAGGAACCATGGCATTTTTAAAGATGTGTTTATTTGAAATTTCTTTTTCAGACAAACCTTTGGCACGAGCAAAACGTACGAAGTCCTGAGATTGCAAGTCGATCATGTAACGACGAATCCAGATAGCTGTACTTGGTGCACCCAGCAAACCTAGAATGACTGCTGGCAAGACATATGAACGCCAGTCCCCTGCTCCCAAGATAGGAAATGAATCTGGCAGACCGATAGATGATCCAATCAAGCGCACGATATAAACCAAGGCAATCGTTGGAAGGGCAAGCAAGAAGGTTAGAGCACCTGTCGAGAAGCTATCAATCCAAGTATTCTTGTGGCGAGCCATAGCAGATCCAAGTGGAATCGCAATCGCATACGAAATAATCAAACCAATCAAACCAGCAACCGCTGAGCTTGCAATCATTGAAGGATATTGATAATTGCTTTCTGTAGCTGTATATGGATCGTCTTTACCATAGTTGGCTACTTCACGCGCATCTGCTTGACTTGGAGATTTGTAAGTACGAGAGTAAATATCTACAGATGAAGTCTTTTTACCTGTAGGGAATTGAACTTCTGATGTCTTAGTTTGTCCCTGACCTTGTGTGATAACTTGAAGCACTGGTGTGTTTGCATAAGTTGGGTAAGAATCTCCCAAGTTAATGTTCACAAAGTTTTGGTGTACAAATGGGAATTGATTGTTGAAATACAAAAGGTATTTGTGTTTTGTACCTGAACCAACCAATGACCAACCGATAGCAGGGTCATTTTCAAAACGAAGATAACGTTGCAAGTTTGGATTTTCAGGGTCTTGAATTTTGTTTGGATGATCAATATCAATCAAGTTCGCATAGAATTTGAAAACACGTTCAAAAATCGGAATTTCACGCGTAGCATAGAATTGACCACTTTCTGAGAACACACCAAGTGTCCAACCATTTCCTAGTTGGTTGATGTATTTTTCGTAGATTGCCTTATTGGTATCATTGGCATCCACTGTTACAGATGAGTCCATTGTGCTCGCTCTTTCTTGCAACTCTTTGGTATCGTAGTACTCGATATAGCCCATCCGTTCATAAACGGTATTTTCATAATTATCCCGCTTGTCCGGCGTCGTTGCAATCTTGTTATAGTTGGTATCCTGCTTGAAAATCAATTTTCGAGGAACCATCGTATAGATAATTGTGTAGGTCAAGGTTGTCACTAAGAAAATAGACAACAATGAACGCAATACACGCATAAAAATATATTTCTTCATATCGTTTCCTTTTAAAATCCCAAAAGAACCTTCTCCTCATGGAGAGAAAGTTCTCTTGAGAGTTATTTATTTAACGTGATTAGCCAATTCTTTTTGAACTTTTTCGTTTGATTCTTTTTTCTCTTTGAGCCATTTCTCACGAGCTTGTTCATAGTCAGCTTTGGTTACAACCTTGTCTTGCAACTGAATATATTTGAAGTATACATCTGAACCCTTATCTCCAGATTGGCTGTATGATGCAGAGAATGGTACAACACGAGAAATGATTGGTGCAGCACCACTTGATGCCATAGCTGGCAAGAAGAGTGAGCTGTCTGTCAACCAAGCTTGAGCTGCTGCGTATTTTTCATAACGAACATTCAAGTCACTTGTTTCTTTAGCAGCTTCATCAACTAGCTTATCGTATTCTTTCAAACCAACTTGAGCTGCTGCAGCATTATCTGCACCTTCGTAACCCATGTATGTTTTTGTTTGTTCAGCATTCGTTGTCTTCAAGATATCAAGATAAGTTGATGGATCTTCGTAGTCAGGGTTCCATCCAACTGCTCCTGAGAGGTCCCAATCTTCTGCCGCAGCGTTTGCAGCATAGTAAGTGATATTGTTCAACTCATCTTTAGAAATTTGTTGGATATCGATAACCACATTATCTTCACCAAGTACTGTTTCAACAGATTGTTTGAAGGATTGGATACGTGCAATATAGGCTTTAGAAGTTTGGTCTACTGGGATATCCAAGTGGATAGGGAATTTCACACCTTCTGCTTCCAATGCAGTTTTAGCTTTGGCAAATTCTGCTTTAGCTTTATCGGCGTTGAAGAGTCCATCTTGACCATCCGCAAAGTTTACGTTCTTCCATTCATCACCATAAGCAGCCATCTTTTCAGTTACCAAGTCACCGAAAGTTTTTTCGCCTGCTGAGACAAAGGTAGGTTTCACAAAGAGGTTACGAACTGCAAGAGGAGCGCCTTCTTTACCATTAATTTGTGCTGAGTAAGACGTACGGTCAAAGGCAAAGTTCAAAGCCTGACGGAAATCTTTGTTAAGAAGGGCTTTCTTAGTAGAAGTCTTCTCCTCGTCAGTTGTCTTAGAAGTGTATTTGTATCCTTGACGGTCAATATTCACACCCAAACCAGCGATACCAGGTCCTGATGGATTGTAGTAGATATTTTCCTTGTAGCTTTCTGCTACCTTAGAGTAGTTTGAACTTGTAGGGAAGAGACGGGCATAGCTATAAGCTCCACTTGTAAAGTTACGCTCAAGCGACTCTTGGTCTGATCCATCATAGAAAGCAAGAGTAACTTTATCGAGATGAACATTGTCTTTGTCCCAGTAGTTTTCATTTTTAGCGAACTCGATAGAAGACTTAGCAGTCAACCCTTTCAGCAAGAATGGACCATTGTAAAGCAAGGATGTAGGGTCTGTTGCTTTAGCAAAGTCAGCTCCTTTTGATTTTTCAAAATCTTCGTTCAATGGCCAGAAGATTGAATAAGCCATCTTAGAGTTCCAGTATGGTTCTGGTTGGTTCAAAGTATACTCAAGAGTATAATCATCAACTGCCTTTACACCTACTGAAGAAAAGTCTTTTGAATTGCCTGATAAATAATCAGACAAACCTTTAACAGAAGATTCTGCTAGGTAAAGAGCTTCTGACTTGTTATCAGCTGCGTGTTTCAAACCATTTACAAAGTCCTTCGCTTTTACTTCAGCATACTCTTCTCCGTCAGATGTAAACCATTTGACTCCTTTACGAATCTTGTAAGTATAAGTCAAACCATCTTTTGAAACGGACCAGTCCTCTGCAACTGCAGGAACTAGGTTCCCATACTTATCGTTTGTGAAAAGACCATCGATACCATTTGAAGTGGCAACCTTAGTACTTTGTTTCCCTGAAATGAGGTAATCCAACGTTTCTGGATCAGCTGTATAAACATAACCATAATTTTTTGGCGCTGTTGAATCAGATGATTTTGAAGAACCACAAGCAGCTAAAACGCCAGTTGCTAATAGGGCAATTCCTGCTGCGACAAATACTCTACTTTTTTTCATATTGTTAACTCCTCTTTGAAAAATTTAGGCTTATTGTCAATTATATCATATATTATCTAAAAAGTAAACGAATTTTCAGAATATTTAGGCGTATACCCTCAAAAAACTTCTATTTGTCAAAATTTTTGCATTCTTTATTTGTTTCTGGAAGAAATACTTTCTAGTCCGACCCTCTTTAGAATGGGATTTTTACAAGCTTTTTCTCACTTCTTCGATCATCATCTGTTTTCCTAAATTGGATTTTAGAATAAGAAACTATTGACGGGAAATGATTTTCAAGGTATAATAATAAACGTTGAGGCGGTATAGCCAAGTGGTAAGGCACGGCTCTGCAAAAGCTTGATCGTCGGTTCAAATCCGTCTACCGCCTTTCAGTACCTGAATGAACAGGAATTAACCAAATGAAAAGCCCGTAAAATCGGGCTTTTTCTGTTATTCCTAATAAGTGGGGATAACTGTATCTACCATCTAGATTTACAAAAAGCAGTGACTCAAGTCACTGCTTTATTCTGTTTCTTCTTCAGGTTCTAGTTCTGTAATTTGAACTTTTACCTTGGTAACACGTCCATTTTTCACCTTATCATTGGTCAGGACGATTTGTTTGTTTTGACTGACCAGTTCATAACTGATTTTTTCAGTTGTTGGAATCGTACCAACACCCGTCAAATAATAACCGGCGATGGTATCCACATCATCGCTTTCTAGTTCGACACCAAAGTAGTTATTGAAGTCGTTAAGATTCATGGTTCCCTGTGCAATATAGGTGTCCTCACCGATTTGATGGACTTCGATTTCTGCCCTATCGGTCTCGTCATCAATCTCACCGACAATCTCTTCTAAAAGATCTTCCAGAGTTACCAAACCAGCCATACCACCATATTCATCGAGCAAAATGGCCATTTGTCTTTGGGTATTTCGCAATTCTTTTAGCAAGTCATCCACAAAAATGGTTTCAGGAACAAAGAGTGGATCTTGTAAGATCTTCTTCCAGACAATATTTTCAAAGCCATCTGCATAGGCAGCGTTTAGCAAACGCTTGGTATGAATCAAACCAATCACATTGTCCTTATCCCCATCATAAACTGGGATACGGGAAAAGTTTTGTTTTAAAATACTTTGGATAATGGTTTGACTATCATCCTGAATATCCACCATAAAGGCATCTGTCCGAGGAACCATGACTTCTCTCGCCATCAGCTCATCTAGAGAGAAGATCCCTTGTAACATCTCGATTTCGTCTGCATCCAAAGTCTCCTCACTTTTGGTCAACATGTACTCAATTTCATCTCGAGTCATTTTTTCATCCGCATCATCAAAGGTCATTGGCGTTAAACGACTCAAGAGATTGGTTGAAGCAGATAACAACCAGACAAAGGGACTGACAATCTTCCCAAGCCCAATGATAATCGGAACAGAGCGAATGGCTAAGGCATCTTTTAGATTAAGGGCAATCCGTTTAGGATAGAGTTCACCAAAAACAATAGAGATGTAGGTCAAGAATGCCAAAGAGAGGAAACTTGCAATGGCATAAGTTGTTTCTCCATTCCCCATCCAAGAGGCAATTACTTGTCCAAGTGTATCTGCCAATTTTGCCCCTGACAAGATCGTGATCAAGGTGATACCGACTTGAATGGTTGATAAAAAGTGGTTAGGATTTTCAAGTACCTTTAACAAACGGACGTAACGTTTGTCTCCCTCTTCTGCTTTTTGCTCAACTCGGGAACGGTTTAGTGACACCATTGCCATTTCAGTGGCTGAGAAAAAAGCATTTAACAAGGTCAAGATAAATAACAATACAAACTGTAGCAACAAATTCTGACTGCTCGGGTCTTCCATAGTCCTTCTCCTAAAATAGTATCTTGTGTTTCATTATATCATAAAATCTCTCAGGATTCACATTATTTTTCATTTAAACAACAGCTCCCCTGCCTCTAAAAGACAAAGGAGCTGTTTTTATAGTATCTATTGTTTCTAGTCCGTCACTGTTACTTGCCCTGTTCGGTAATCAAGCTGGATTCCCTTTTGAACATTGGGGATTAGGACATTGAATTCCAATTCGCCATCTGAAGACTTGGCTTCGATTTGTGAAGCGGATGGAACTAGGTCCTCATTTGTCGCATAGTGGAGCGTCACGCGATAACGGACCCTCTTGTTTTGGTCCAAGGCTTTTCTGACCAAACTCTCATAGTAGTTCTGACCTGTCGAATCCTCAGCCTGCGCTTGGTTAGCCCAAGCTGTCTGAACTGCAATATTCTTGGGATTGCTGGTAGAGGCATCAAAACCATCCAAACCACCTATCAAAGCATAACCCAGCAGGTGTCCTCTATCAACTGCATGTGTATAGGACCCCTTTAGATTCTTGACCTGATGCCATCCTGGTGGCGTCCAAGAGGTGGAGCCATTTCCAGTCTCTTCACGATTTTTATACTGCCGAGTCGCTTTGGATAAGATGGCATTGGCAACCGTTGGAACTGTTTCTTTTCCCACTGTCTTTGTTTTATTATCCGCATAGGGTTTGCTAGAAACCTTGGCATCTAGATTGGTTTTATTGCCATTGACAATAAAGGCTCCTGCTCCATTCCACTCAAGCCCCCCCTTGATTTGGTTTTTGATTAACTCAGTTAAGACACTTTCAGCTAGCTCCTGACTGGGAGCTTCTGAAGCTTGTTTTTTCTGACTAACCTTGGTTCTAGGGGTGTTTGGCGCTGTCTGCATCTGCTTGATATAGTAGCTTCCAGCAGCCAAGAGTAAGAATATAAGTAACCCTATCAGAGCTTGTCTTGTTTTTTTGTCCATTTTTCTCCTTATTTCTTTAGAAAAAGACTGGTCTCCCAGTCTAATTTCCTGTAAATTTGCTAATCAATTCCTGCCACTTTGCTGGAGACAAGATTGCCCATGGATCCTGTCCCTTTCCTAGGATTCCATAGCCTACCATCAAGCCGATTCCTAAAGCCAGAAAGCCTAGCAATAGTACGATAAAAATCAACAGTAAACGACGGAGTACATAGCGTAAGTTTTTATTCTTCTTCATCATTTGCCTCGATTCGCTGAATCTTCGCTCCTAGCTGAGCCAATTTCTCATGGAAACGGTAGTAACCTCTATCAAGGTGGACTAATTTACCGACAACTGTTTCTCCTTGCACCACCAGACCTGTCAAAATCAAGGAAGCACTAGCGCGAAGGTCCGTTGATAGAACTTCTGCCCCCTGTAAAGCCTGTCCCCCAACAATACGAGCTGTGTCACGGATAATCTCTGAGTGCAAGCCCATACGGCGCATTTCCTCCAAGTGTTGGAAGCGATTCTCGAACACCGTTTCCACCATGGTGGATTCCCCTTTTGCGACTGTCATCAGAGCTGTAAATTGCGCCTGCATATCTGTTGGGAATCCTGGATGTGGTAAAGTTTTTACATGAACAGCCTTGAGATTTTCAAGTTGAGAACGAACACGGATGCCTTCTGATTCCTCTGTCACTTCAACGCCCATTTCAAGTAGTTTTGAAATCAAGGGGCGATTGTGTTCCCAGACTGCATCACGAACGAGGACATCTCCACCAGTCATAGCTGCCGCTACCATAAAGGTTCCGGCTTCGATACGATCCTGTACCACATTGTGGGTCGTACCATGGAGTTCCTCAACACCAGTCACTGTGATGGTTTCGGTACCAGCTCCCTTGACCTTGGCTCCCATTTCATTAAGGAGAATAGCAAGGTCAACAATTTCCGGCTCACGCGCAGCATTTTCAATGACCGTCACACCATCAGCTAGAGTCGCTGCCATCATGAGGTTTTGTGTTGCACCAACACTAGGAAAGTCCATGTAGATATGAGCGCCATGCAGACGCTCTGCCTTAGCTTCGATGTAACCAGCTGTCTGGGTGATCTTTGCCCCCATAGCTTCCAAGCCCTTGAGGTGGAGGTCGATTGGACGACTCCCGATGGTACATCCCCCTGGCATAGAAACTTTGGCATGTCCTACACGAGCAAGGATTGGCCCCAAGACAACGATGGATGCACGCATCTTGCTGACATACTTGTATGGAGCTTCCTCAGTGATATCACCAGTCGCATCAACCTCGACAACATGAGCTTCCTCATCAAAGTCCACCTTGGCATTCAGACCTCGAACCACTTGATTCATGGTGAAAACATCTGACAAGATTGGGACGTTCTGCAAGACTGTCTTCCCCTTACTTGCTAGAATAGTCGCTGCCAACAAGGGCAAGACTGCATTCTTTGCTCCCTCGATCGTCACACTCCCGACCAGACGATTATCTCCGCCTTGAACCACAATTTTTTCCATAGTTGTTTCCTTTACTTTTGATTTTATAATAGTCCTCTAAGCGCTTCTTGCCAAAGTTGGTACAAACTGATAAAGAATGAACTCAAGATGTAGCCCATCACCATACTAAAGAAGCCTACCAATAAACGAACCTTTTTTGTGTTAGTAGTGGTCACTTTTAAAACCTTTTCCCATCTCACAAGATCCTTCAAAAGGTAAAAACTCAAATAAATAAAGAGTATATGACTACTTAGAGTGAATAATAATTGAACCATTTGACTATTATACCATCTTATCCGCTTGCGCGCTAGTTTTCGATTTTTCTACAAATTAGGGATTGTTTTTAAGGTAATCAATTGCATCCTGCAAGGTCTTAACGGGAATGATTTTCATCTCTGTTTTGATGGTTTTGGCGGCTTCTAGGGCTGTTTCATAGTTGCTTTTCGCATTGGGATCTGCTTTTTTTGCTTCCTCAGTGACTGGATTGTCAGGGGCAAAAAAGATGTTGGCTCCCTGACGAGAGGCTGCAACTACTTTTTTATCAATTCCACCGATGTCGCCAACATTTCCATCGCGATCAATGGTTCCCGTTCCCGCAACGACGCGACCATTACGAAGTTCTGGATCTGCTATCTGAGTGTAAATAGCTAGACTAAACATGAGACCGGCGCTTGGCCCACCGATACCAGCTGTTGAAAAGCGAATGGGAACATCACTGGTCACTTCCGTACGGTCAATCAAGCCAATCCCAATCCCGTTTTTTCCGTTTTCGAGAGTGATAATTTTACCTTCTGCAGACTTGACTTTTCCGTCTTCTTCATAGGTTACCTTGACCGTGTCCCCTAATTGTTGAGAGTTGACATAGTCGACCAAGTCTTTTGAACTATCAAATGTTTTGTCATTAACAGCCGTCACGGTGTCTGCAATGTTCAGAATGCCTTTAAAAGTCGAATTATCCGTCACGGTCAAGACGTAAACTCCCAGGTACTTGAGTTCGATATCCTTTCCAGCCGTCTTCAGTCCTTGATACTTGGCCATATTTTGAGAAGTTTGCATATAGAACTGATTGATTCGCATAAACTCTGCATCAGTAGAGCCACCCGTAGTCTCCTTGGCACTTCTAATATCTGTGAAAGGCGTTAACCAAGCATAGACAAGATGCGACAGGGTGGCGTGTCGAATGCCGACTGTTACAAACTGGTAAGCTCCTGGTTCTGTGTCTTCTGTTTCATTGACTTTCAAAACGCGACGAATATCTTCCGCTCCACCTGGAACTTCTATGTAGTATGGTAAAGGTACTACAAAGGCTAAAAAAGTCAATACTAGTGCTAGGATGACATATAAGGGCCATCTAGTTTTTTTCTTCATGTTCTAATTCCTCCACAACACTGTTTGGGACATATTGCTGAATCTCCTGACCAAACTTCAGAAGTTCTCTCATGGCTGAAGAGCTAATATAAAGATGCTCTGGGCGACTATATAGGTAAATGGTTTCGATTTCTGGAGCCAGTTGATGATTGTAGTAATCAAAACTAGACTCGTATTGCAAGTCGGTGGTATTTCGCAAGCCACGGACAAGGGTCTTAGCACCCAGTCTTCTTGCAACATCTACGACTAGTTGGTCATGAGAAGCCAGCACCTCTACATTATCTAAATGCGCCACCGCTTTTTCGACTGCTCGTTTGCGATTTTCAACAGGGAGAAAACCTTGTTTGTGGGGATTGTAGAACACCCCGACATAGAGCTTATCAAAAAGTTTGCTGGCACGTTCAATGATATCCAGATGTCCATTTGTCATCGGATCAAATGAACCTGTAAATAATCCAATTTTATCTGACATAGACCGTCACCTTACTAATCCCATATATTTTTTCCTTCCAGATACCTAAGCAGGCGATTTCTTCTGGTAGTTCTACAGACTTATCGGTTTCACAGACAACCATGATCTCTTCGGAGAAAAGGTTTCTTTCTGCCATTTTTTCGATATCTGCAACGATTTGTTCCTTGGCATAGGGAGGGTCTAAAAAGACCAGGTCAAAGGGACCTTTCACTTGCTCCAAGGCCCGTTCAGCCTCCATCTTTAAGAGTTGAAATTTGGAAGCTTCCTTGGTCATTTGGATGTTTTCAGCGATGATAGCTTGCGCCTTTCGATCCCGTTCCACTAAGACAGCATGGGACATCCCACGCGAGACTGCCTCAATGGATAAACCACCACTGCCAGCATAGAGATCCAAGACACGACCGCCCTCAAAATAGGGACCTATCATGTTAAAGATAGCTCCACGCACCTTATCTGATGTCGGCCTCGTCGTCTTGCCTTCTAGCGTCTTGAGGGGACGCCCTCCGTAGATTCCTGATACGATTTTCATACCGTTTATTATACCAAATTATAGGCAAAAAGAGAAAGAAAACCGAACCTTGCGGTTCGATTCTCTACAAAATATTTTCGTACGTATCGCGGACTTCTTGAGGCCAGACACTGGTCTGAACCTCTCCGATGTGTTTCTTACGAAGAAGGAACATGGCCATCCGAGACTGTCCGATACCCCCACCAATTGTCAGTGGGAAAAGGCCGTTAAGCAAGGCTTTATGCCATTCCAGCTCAAGACGATCTTCGTCCCCTGTAAGAGCCACTTGGCGACGAAGGGTATCCTCATCTACCCGAATCCCCATTGATGAAAGTTCAAAGGCACAACCAAGAGATTCGTTCCAAACGAGAATATCGCCATTCAACCCCTTGTAGCCATTTTCAGACTCTGTTGTCCAGTCATCGTAGTCAGGTGCGCGGCCGTCATGAGGTTTGCCATCAGGCAACTCGCCACCGATACCAATCAAGAAGACTGCACCAAACTCTTTACAGATCGCATTTTCACGCTCTTTCGGTGTTAGATCTGGATAGCGTTCCACCAACTCTTCTGTGTGAATGAAGGTGATTTGTTTTGGCAAGATGGATTCGATATCGTAGCGGGCTTCTACGGCTAGCTCTGTCAGACGGATAGCCTTGTAAATCTTCTCAACAGTTTCCTTGAGATAGGCGATATTGCGTTGACCGTTTGGGATAACCTTCTCCCAGTCCCACTGGTCCACATAAACTGAGTGGGTCGCGTCGAGCGAATCTTCGTCTGGACGAAGGGCCTTCATATGAACAAACAGACCTTCACCTTCACCGAAACCAAAACGAGCCAAGGTGTGGCGTTTCCATTTGGCAAGTGAGTGAACGACTTCATAGGTTTCATCTGGAATCTGCAAAACCTTGACAGATACTGGATTTTCGACACCTGATAGGTTGTCCTGCATCCCATCCCCGACCTTGCTCAAGATAGGACCTTGAACTTCAACAACTTCTAACTTATCTTTCAAATACTGGGTAAAAGTGTTCTTCACAAAGGAAATTTCTTCTTGTTGATGAATAAAACTTTTCTTCATAAACAGCTCCTCAAAAATTAGTTAAAAGCATTATACACCTATTTCCAAGAAAAGAAAAGAGTAAATAAGAAAAAGTCAGTGCTCTTTTGAACACTGACTCTGTCATTCATTAATCATTTCGACCAAAGATTCGTAAGATGCTAAGGAAGAGGTTGATAAAGTCTAGATAGATGCTGAGCGCCATTGAGATGACCCATCCTGTCGCTACTTGCCCTCGTGACTGCTCATAAACATAGCGAATCTTTTGGTTGTCCCAAGCAATCAAACCTGAGAAAACCAAGACCATGGCAATACTAATCATGTAGTCAAAGAAACTATTGGCTAGAAAGAGGTTAACGACCATGGCAATAATTAACCCGACAAGCGCAGCCATCAGAGCTCGTCCCATTCCACTCAAATCTTTCTTGGTGAAAATTCCGATTGCCGCCATGACAAAGAAGAGAAGGGCACTGGATACAAAGGCTGATAAGACGGTCCCAGGTGTATAGAGGGCTACGACAAAGCTGAGCGTAAAGCCATTTAAAACAGAATAAACTAAAAATACTGGGAGAGCTGCTGGGCTATTTTTTGTAGCCATGCTACTTGCAACAAAGACTAAACCAAGTTCTGCAAAAGTTGCAATCATCAACCAGAGACGGCCATGCATTAAAAAGTAAGTCAATTGAGCTTGGAAGACTGTCAACATCAAAGCTGACACGAGAGCCGATAGACCAATCCCAAGTCCCACAAAAGCATAAACCTTAGCGTAAAATTGATTAAGACCTGAACGTTCTTGAATAATCGTTTGATTCATTCTGATTCTCCTTTTTCTATAAATATGTCTTGATTATAACAAAGATTTTATAAATTAGCTAAAATAAAACATCAAAATTCCTGCTGCAACTGCTACGTTGAGACTTTCTGCTCGGCCTTTCATGCCAATATGAACCAGCTGATCAGCACTCTCAGCCATGACAGAACTAATCCCCTGCCCTTCATTTCCCATGACTAAAACAAAGTTCTCTAGTGAAGAAAGCTCACGATAATCCTTTGACTCTCTCGATAAGGTCGTTGCCAGAATGGGCAAATTGCTCTTCTTTGCCTCTTCTACAAAGCTGACAAGAGGCATACGATAGATAGGCAAATGAAAATGACTTCCTTGCATGGAACGCAGGGTCTTGAGACTGTATATATCTGCTGACTTGTCTGAAACAATAACCCCTGTAAAACCTGCCGCATCCGCCGTCCGAATCATGGTGCCCACATTACCAGGATCTTGAACATCCTCTAAAAATAGATACTTGCCCTGATGGAGATCAGGCAGTCCCACTTCTTCTTTTTGAATCACTGCAACAATGCCTTGAGGAGTTTGCGTATCTGCCAAATCTAGCAAAATCTCCTCTGAAACCCAAATAGTTTGAGGAAAAGCAACTAGCTGATCTCGGTAACTTTCTAGGGCAAAGACCTTTTCAATCGTCACTCCTGCTTGAACAGCTTCTTCGAATAAGTGCCAGCCTTCAATCAAATAAGCAGACTTTCGATATTTTTTTTGATGTAATTTCTTGGCATTTTTTACCACAGAATTGGCTTTTGAGGTTATAATAGTCATAGAAATATTATAACACAATCAAAGGGGTTTGGTATGCAAAAGGTTAGAATGATTGCCCAAGGCAGGGTGCAGGGTGTTGGTTTTCGTTGGGGTGTTGTTACTTTAGCTCTTGAAATCGGTGGCATCACTGGTCGTGTCTGGAATAACGACGATGGCACAGTGGAAATTCTTGCTCAGGCAGACTCCTCTGCCACTATGGCAAAATTTATCCAAGAAATCCGAAAAGGTCCGACACCTTTTTCAAAAGTTACCTATCTAGATGTACAAATGAGCAACTTTTCATCCTATTCGGACTTCAAAGTCGCAAATTAGGTCTCTAGAACTATTGTATATTTTACAAAAAAACAGTAGAATAGAAAGGTATAATTTTTAAAGAAGGAATGAAAACATTGAAATCTATTAAACGTTTTGCCCTCTCTGCTATGGGAGTGGCTATGCTACTCGTCTTGACAGGCTGTGTCCAAGTAGACAAAGCCACAGGACAACCTACAGGATTGATTTGGAATACCATCGGAGCACCTATGGCTGAAGCTATCAAGTACTTCGCTACTGATAAAGGTCTAGGCTTTGGTGTGGCTATCATCATCGTAACCATCATCGTGCGCTTGATTATCTTGCCACTTGGTATCTACCAATCATGGAAGGCAACGCTTCACTCTGAAAAGATGAATGCCCTCAAACACGTGCTTGAACCACATCAAACACGTCTCAAAGAAGCAACCACTCAAGAAGAAAAACTTGAGGCTCAACAAGCTCTCTTTGCAGCTCAGAAAGAACATGGCATTAGCATGTTCGGTGGTGTAGGATGTTTCCCTATCCTCATTCAAATGCCTTTCTTCTCTGCTATCTACTTTGCAGCCCAATACACTGACGGGGTAGCTAGCTCTACCTTCTTGGGTATCGATCTTGGTTCACCAAGTCTGCTCCTTGTCGCTTTCGCTGGTATCCTCTACTATCTCCAATCACTTCTTTCACTTCATGGAGTAGAAGACGAGATGCAAAGAGCACAGCTCAAGAAAATGATTTACGTGAGTCCACTCATGATTGTCGTCTTCTCCTTCTTCGCACCAGCAAGTGTGACGCTTTACTGGGTTGTCGGTGGTTTCATGATGATTCTCCAACAGTTCATCGTTAACTATGTTGTTCGTCCAAAACTCCGCAAAAAAGTTCGTGAAGAATTTGCAAAAAACCCACCAAAAGCAAGTTCATTTTCAACTGGAGGCGGACGCAAAGATGTCACTCCAAACCAAGCAACTGCGATCATGACTAATAAGAAACATAAAAAACGCAATGCTGGTAAACAACATTCTAGAAAATAAGAAAAAGGCTTAGCTGAGAGGCTAAGTCTTTTTGCATCACAAAAGCCCGATGTCTCCATCAGGCTTCTTTTTTATCCATGAACACGTTTCATGTAATCTTGGTAACTTTCTGTATCCATTAATTCCTTGGCATTCTTGACACGGTCTGCTGTTGGAGGTTTGACCCCTTCAAGCGAATAAGGAATCCCTAGTTCACGCCACTTGAATTCTCCCATCGTATGATAAGGTAGGATTTCAAACTTGTCAACATTTTTGAGGGTCTTGACAAACTTACCAAGTTCGATCAAATCCTCATCTCTATCTGTCAATCCTGGAACCAGCACGTGGCGAATCCAAACAGGCTTCCCGATATCTGATAGGTACTGGGCACAGGCCAAGATGTTTTTATTGGTTTGGCTTGTGACAATCTTGTGCTGTTCTTCGTTGATTTCCTTGATATCCAGAAGAACCAAGTCTGTTACCGCCATGAGTTTATTAAACTTTTCGAGATAACGTGGTTTATTACGGAACGGAAGGGCACAGGTATCCAAGGTACAGTGGATTCCTTTTTCCTTGGCCTTGGTAAAGAGGGCAATTAGGAAATCAATCTGTAAGAGGGCTTCTCCACCACTGACAGTGATTCCTCCCTTGTCTCCCCAGAAACCACGGTAGCGAAGGGCTTCTGTCAAGACATCGTCTACTGTCCGTTCGCGTGATTTATTGGTCTCCATAGCCCATGTGTCTGGGTTATGGCAGTACTGGCAACGCATGTGACAGCCCTGCAAAAAGACAATAAACCGAATCCCAGGGCCATCTACCGCCCCAAAACTCTCTGTCGAATGCACCATTCCTGTCACTTGTCCATAGTCAATTGTTTCTTCAGACATATCGTCACCTTCCTTGAAACCGTTTTATAGTTTTATTATATCACGAGTAAGGTGAAAAACAAGGTTTTTTTGTCTATTTTTTAGAAAGCAATCTGTTTTTCACTTTCATTTTCAATTTCTTTTAATGATCCGATTCAAAATCAAAACCATACAAGGTTGCAAAATAGTCCTCAGGGCGCTCTGCACGGCGGATTTGGCGGGCTTTTCCTTCTTCGGTATAGAGGATTTCTGCCGAGCGTAGTTTGGCATTGTACTGGTAACCCATGGAGAATCCATGTGCACCTGTATCATGAATCACTAGCAAATCACCGATTTCTGTATGAGGTAGTTCGCGGTTCACTGCAAATTTATCATTGTTTTCACAGAGTGAACCAACCACATCTACCACCTCAACTGGTCCATCTGGATGGGTCAGATTGGTGATATGGTGGTAGGCTCCATACATGGCGGGGCGCATGAGGTTGACTGCTGAGGCATCCACGCCCAGATAGGTACGGTAGGTTTTTTTCTTATGAGTGACTCTTGTGACCAAAGCTCCGTGAGGCGCCAACATAAAGCGGCCTAATTCAGTAAAAATCTTGACCTGACCAAGTCCTGCAGGTGTGAGGACTTCCTCATAAACCTTACGAACTCCCTCACCAATCACAGCGATGTCATTTGGCTCCTGGTCTGGGCGATAATTGACTCCGATTCCGCCGGAAAGATTGATAAAGTCTAGCGAAATACCCAACTTTTCCTTAATTTCAACGGCTAATTCAAAAAGCTGACGCGCCAACTCTGGGTAGTAGAGATGGGTGACGGTATTGGATGCTAGGAAAGAGTGAATCCCAAATGTCTTGGCTCCTTTTTCCTTCAAAACCGCAAAGGCTTCAAAAAGCTGATCCTTGGTCATGCCAAACTTGGCTTCTCCAGGATTGTCCATGATGTCTGTCCCTAGCTCAAAAACTCCTCCAGGATTGTAACGACAAGAGATAATTTCTGGAATGCCTGCCGCTCGCTCTAGATGTTCAATATCTTCAAAGGCATCCAAGTTAATGGTCGCACCTAATTCACGCGCATAGGCATATTCCTTGTCAGGCGTGTTGTTAGAAGAGAACATGATTTCAGAACCGGGGAAATCCAGTTTATGGCTCATCAAAAGCTCTACATAACTAGAACAGTCCACACCACAACCTTCTTCTTGGAGGATTTTCAAGATGGCTGGAGTTGGAGTGGCCTTGACTGCAAAATATTCTTTGAATCCCTTATTCCAAGAAAAGGCCTGGTTGACTGCTCTTGCTTTTTCACGAATCCCCTTCTCATCATACAAGTGAAAGGGAGTCGGGAACTCTGCAACAATTGTTTCTAAATCTTCACGGCTGATAAATGGTGTTTTCATAAGCATCCTTCTATTCTGTTTGCAAAGAAAGGCTGGGACAATCGTTCCAACCTTTAGTTCTATCTCTTATTTGTCTTCGTCAAAGATATTTCCAATCTCAACATCGATGGATTGGTTCTTAACATCAATATTGGTTACTTTCAAGAGTGACTTGTAATCGAACTGCTTTTCACGTTCTTCTTGGGCATTGTCTGCAAAGACTGCAACACCAGCCAACTCTGAATCAAACTCACGCAAGAGACTAATCATCCCGTTGACCGTTCCGCCGCCTTTCAAAAAGTCATCCACAATCAAGACACGACTGCCTGCCTTGAGGCTGCGTTTTGAAAGGAACATTTTCTCAATGCGGTCACCGCTGGAACCTGAAACATAGTTGACGCTGACCGTTGAACCTTCGGTAATTTTCAAATCACGGCGCACAATGACAAATGGAACATTGAGGACATTGGCAACTGCATTTGCGAGTGGCACACCTTTTGTTGCTACTGTCATAACGGCATCGATTTTTTGGTCCATAAAGCTCTTGGCAATGATACGCCCAATATTTTTCAAAATGGCAGGCGTACTAAGCAAATCAGACAGGTAAATGTAGCCACCTGGCAAGATACGGTCGCTTTCTGAAAGTTTGTCACGCAAGTCTGCGATCATTTCTTTGGCTTCATGACTCGAAATTGATGGTGTAAAGATAACGCCACCACCTGCTCCAGTCACAGTCTGAATATGGCCGATTTCGATTTCCTCAAAGGCACGCTTGATAATCACGATGTCCTCTGAAATCGATGATTTAGCAGATTCGTACTTTTCTGCAAAGGTATTGAGACTTGTTAGTTTGTATGGATTATTAATCAAATAGTTGGAAATGACAACCATCCGATCACTTCTTCTTAATTTCATTTTTATTTACCATTCCATTTAATTTTGATATTTTATCCATTATACCACATTCACATAAAAAAACGAACATTATTGCGTAAAAAATGCTCGTTTTTCTTAAATTATTAATCTAAATCTGGTTTATAGAAGGAACGATTGTCCATAGCGAAGATTTTATTGGTCATCTCTCCTTTATCCACCAAAGCTAGAGCTGTTGACATCATCATCATGCTGGCATCTAGATTGTCAATCATATGGATAATCTCCGCCTCCATGATACGTGGACGGACTGGACTTCCATACTCCAGTAAGCCATGATGACTGAGGATAACATGGCGCAGTAGCACCACTTCTTCTCTAGTATCATCGATGCCCAGTTCCATGACGGTCTTGGTAATCTCACTATCGATCAGGGCGATATGGCCAAGGAGATTGCCTCGTACTGTATACTCCGTCTGATCTGGTCCCGTCAACTCAATAACCTTAGCCAAGTCGTGCAGCATAATCCCCGCATAGAGTAGGCTCTTGTTGAGCTGAGGATAAATCTCACTAATAGCATCTGCCAAGCGCACCATGGTTGCTGTATGATAGGCCAAACCCGTTTCAAAGGCGTGGTGGTTGGTCTTGGCAGCCGGATAGGAGTAGAATTCCTTATCATACTTGGTGTAGAGACTACGAACGATACGCTGCCAGACAGGATTTTCAATCTTGAAAATCATTTGCGACATGTAGTCACGGATTTCCTTGACATCAACTGGTGACTTGACCTTGAAGTCAGCTGGATCATTGGGTTCCCCAGGCTGAGGCAAGCGGAGAGTAATTTGATTGACTTGAGGAGTATTATTGTACACTTCTCGACGTCCCTGCATGTGGACCACCTTCCCAGCGGTAAAGGCCTCAACGTTATGAGGTTGGGCATCCCATAGTTTCCCCTCAATCTCGCCGCTATCGTCTTGGAAGGTAAAGGCTAGGTAGTTTTTCCCAGCACGCGTCTGTCTTAGGTCAGCTGACTTAATCAGGTAAAAACCTTCAAACAGCTCATCTTTTTTCATGTGACTAATCTTCATATTCTTCCTCATCTTCTTGGAAATGGAGTAGATCAAGCGCAGGCTCACCTTCTGATAACTCAATGTGACGGAGCGTCCGCTCGATAGCTGTGGTACGACGGTTTAATAATTCATCAATATTGCCAGAGGCATGTTGAAGATGTTTTTGTGCCTTAACCAAAATCCCCCCGAACTTGCCAAACTCAGTCTTAACGCTAGCAAGAGTCTTGCTGATATGATCTGCACTCTTTTGGATATTGAGAGTTTTGAAGCCAACTGATAGAGAGTTAAGCAGGGCTGATAGGGTACTTGGACCAGCAACAATAATCTGCTCCTCCCGTCTCAAATCATCAAAGAAGACAGGATTGCGGACGATTTCTGAGTAAAGTCCTTCTGTTGGAACAAACAAGACTCCAAAATTGGTCGTTCGAGGCGGCGCCAGATACTTGCTCTTGATATCCTTGGCAAAGCGCTTGACGCTAGCTAAAAGTGACTTACGACAACGTTCGATTTCGTCCTTATCGCCTGCTTCATAAGCTTCTTCTAAGCGGTAATAATCCGCCAGTGGAAACTTGGAGTCAATCGGTAAATAGACATATTCCTGGTCCCCCTGTCCAGGTAACTTGATGGCATACTCCACTCGCTCGCTAGAGTTCTCAACCGTTGCAAATTCTCGTTCGTACTGGGCTGGTGTCATGATGTCTTCGATGATTTGCCCCAGTTGCAATTCTCCTAGAATCCCTCGCGTCTTGGTCCCAGAGAGAACTTTGTTGAGTGCGCCAACATCGCGGGCAACTGTCTGCATTTCTCCCAGGCCACGATTGACAGACTCCAGTTGTTTGGAAACTGTCTCGAAGGAAGCCTGCAAGCGTGTCTGCAAGGTCTTTTCTAACTTTTCCTCGACAGTTTGACGCATTTGTTCCAAACGTTGCTCATTGGACTCCTGCAGGGCTTGAAGGCGTTGGTCGGTCTGATCTCTGGTTTGAAGGAGATTCTCGTTCATCTCCTGTCTAACTTGAGTCAGCCCTTGGTGCAACTCCATTCGCACTTCTTGCAAACGGTCGCTGACAGCCACTTCCAAGTCTTTTTGATCCAGCTGGCTGGCTTGTCTGGCTTGTTCAAAGCGGTAATCCAGTTGATCTGAAAGATTGTCTGCCTGATCCTCCAAGCTCTTGGCTAGGTACTTGTCTTGCTTATCTTGCCTTTGCCAAATGAGAAAGAGTCCAGCTAGGTTGGCAATTAATAATAGTAGTAATACAGTCTCCATCCTACCTCCTGTCCTTGCTATGCAGCACGACGACATAGCCATCTGGGCAAGTCACCGAAACTTCCCTATCTATATATTCGTTAGAAGCATACACTTTTTTAAAGAAAAAATTTTCCTCTGTCAACTCATACTTGGCACCGATAATGGTCAACTGACTATCCCGAACTGGCATAAAGGCTAGATAGTCATAATCCGAACGAGGTTGAAGTTGACTGGTCCCTTCTGGACAATAGCTAATCACATTTTGCCCATCCTCAATCGCTATCTGGCGCATATAGGGTGCTAACTTGGGATTACTCGGAAGAAAAACATTGGCCAGCATATGATCAATCCGACCACCAAGAGCACCGAAAATAGTGATCTGAGCCTGAGAATTTTGCTCAAAGATGGTCAAGAGAGCCAATTCCAGATCCGTATCATCTTTTTCTGGCTGAGCTTGAACAAAATGTTGGGTACGTTTTTGAATCAACTGACGCTCTTCTGCAGTCACCGAATCAAAATCCCCAACTGCTAGAGCGAGAGGCAGGTCTTCTTCCAAGACCCAGAGTGAGCCACGATCCACACCGACAAAGCAATCAAAATTCGTCCGATAATGACCGCGATCTCCGCCGGCAAAAACAGCAACCCTAGTCCAGTTGTTTTCTGAGAGTTTGCACTCGTTCATTGACATCTCCCTTAAAGACATAGGATCCTGCTACAAAAACGGTTGCTCCAGCTTCTTTGGCCTGAGCAATGGTCTGGTCATCAATACCGCCATCGACTTCAATTTCAAAGTTCAGTCCTTTTTTTTCACGAAGGGCAACCAACTCACGAACCTTGTCCATGGTTTCAGGCAGAAAGGCTTGTCCTCCAAATCCAGGGTTAACCGTCATGACCAAGACTTGGTCAACTAGGTGAAGAACGTGCTTGATTGCCTCCACAGGCGTACCAGGGTTAATGACAACAGAAGGTTTGACACCAAGAGAACGAATTTTTTGAAGAGCCCCATGGATATGAGGCGTTGCTTCCACATGGATACTGATGATATCTGCACCTGCACGCGCAAAGTCCTCTAAATGATGCTCTGGATTAGCGACCATCAAGTGGCAGTCAAAGACCATCTTGCTATGGGGGCGAAGAGCTTCAACCACACCGGCACCAAAACTGATTTGTGGTACAAAGTGACCATCCATAATATCGATATGGGCATATTCTGCACCAGTTGCTTCTAGGCGTTTGATTTCACATTCAAAGTTGGCATAATCTGCTGCCAGAATTGACGGAGCAATCTTGTATTGAGACATAGGTTTCTCCTTATTTTGGAATTTTTTTACTGACTTTTTTATAGGTTTCTCTGCGATTTTCAATTTCACTGAGAAATTGCAGGTAGTTGTCAAAACGGAAGGATGCAATGATACCCTCTTCGACAGCCGGCTTAACCGCACAGGACGGTTCATGGGTATGGGTACAAGTACGGAATTTACAGTCTCGACTGACACTGGCAATCTCTGGAAAGGCCTGATTGAGGTCTTCAGCCGTTGACACTTCATAATCCAGTGATGAAAAGCCTGGTGTGTCCGCGATTTTACCCCCATTGAGATTGTAAAAACTAACAGCTCGAGTAGTATGGCGACCGCGACCCAGACTGTCTGAGATTTCTCCTGTTTCAAGATTGAGGTCTGGTGCGATTTTATTAAGGAGTGTTGATTTTCCAACACCTGTCTGCCCCATAAAGACCGTCACTTTTCCTGTCAACAAAGGCAGGAGTTCCTCCTTACTGGTCACAAAGTCATAACCAATGGCACGATAGGTTTGTTGATAAAAACTTAATTCTTCGCTATCTTCCAGCAAATCCATTTTGGAAATATAGACGATGGGATGAATGCCCTTGTGTTCCAGAAGAACCAAGAACCGATCCAGCAAATTGCTGTTAAAATCAGGTTCCTTGACGGACATGATCACCACAGCTTGGTCAATATTGACAATAGGCGGACGGACGAGACTGTTTTCCCGTTCATGAATCTTGAGGATATAACCTTCGGAATTTTCCTCTGCAGAAAAATCTACCCAATCCCCAACATAGGGCGTGTGGCCTTTTTTACGAAAATTCCCGCGCGCACGTGTCTGATAGACTTGGTCCTCACTCTCCACATAATAGAAGCCTGCCAAGGCTTTAATGATTTGTCCCTGCATCTTAGAGTCCTTGTCCTTTAAGCGCATCTGAAAGGCTAGCAAATTCTTCCAAGCTAAGTGCTTCCCCACGCACAGATGGAGACAAGCCTGCCTGATCCAAAGCCTTGGTCAACTTTTCCTTGACTTCATCAGTCTTGCCAAAGTAGCCTGTCAGGTTATTCCACAAGGTCTTGCGGCGATGAGTGAAACTAGCCTTGGAAACCTTAAAGAAGAAGTTCTCATCTTCCACTGCTACAGCAGGCTCTGGACGGCGCACCATTTTTAAAATGGCTGAGTCCACGTTTGGGGCTGGCACAAAGACCGTACGAGGCACGATGAAGGCAACCTTAGCTGTCATATAATACTGGACAGCAATCGACAAACTACCGTAAGCCTTGGTGTTGGGTTGGGCTGAGATGCGATCTGCCACTTCTTTTTGCATCATAACCACAAACTCGCTAAAAGGAATGCCACTTTCAATCAAGTGCATGAGAATAGGCGTCGTAATGTAGTAAGGCAAGTTGGCTACCACCTTAATGGGCAGGTCAGGATTTTTGAAATTCTGGATATGCTGGGCCAAGTCAACTTTGAGAATGTCCTCGTTGACTACGGTAACATTGTCAAAATCACGTAAAGTATCTGCCAAAATCGGTACCAAACGGTGGTCAATCTCAAAGGCCATAATCTCTGCCGCACGCTCAGCCAAAAACTCCGTCAAAGCACCAATTCCTGGCCCAATTTCAATGACATTAACCTGGTTATCAATTTCAGCCGTATCCACGATCTTTTGAAGAATATTGGTATCCGTCAGGAAATTTTGCCCGAAGGACTTTTTAAATGTAAAACCGTGACGCTCCAGCACTGCCTTGGTCACGCTATAATCTGCAATTCTCATCTATTCTCTTTTCTATAGTTACTACCTCTATTGTAACACATTCCCCTGGTATTTTGGGAGTGCTTAGCTATTATCATAACTTTCCATCACTTCTTCCACTTCGGCCAAGGTCACTCCAAACAGAGTTAAATATCTGAATTTCTTTCCACTATTGAAGCAGTCCATGAAATTTATTTTTCTCATCCTTTATGGATTGTCTCTTGAGAAAGTCAGGTGCTCAAGCAAAGAATAGAGTTTTTCTTGCTCCTCTTCTTCGTAAGCAGGTGCATTTGCTTTTACTTCCTTGCATTTCTCGTCATACAAAAATCCTTCATAGCGATCTTCTGTAGATAAAGCTGTATAAACTTTGGCCATTTCTTCAGGACTAATCGAAAGTTTTGACTTAATTTTATACAGATTTTTCATAAAAGCGCTGAGGTGATTGTAGCGACGCATATCTACTTTGACATTGGTCACACGGATTGCCTGAACCTTGATACCTTCCCAATGTTCTCGCATATAAAGTGACAACATCAACAAGGCCAGTTTATTTTGATAATAGGTCTTAGCAGGACTGTAATGTTTTTGACCAGATAAATTTTCAAAATCAAGTTTCATGAAAGGATAGAGTATCAGCCCTTGAGAAGAAATATTAATAATCCGACCACTCTCAGACTTTTCTAACAAACCTTTCAACAAGATAGAAAGCAAGAAAGGGGCGGCAACATTGGTCGCAAATTGCTTTTCTAAACCATCCTTAGTCAGGATGGGCTTTTTAACTGACAAATCAAAGTCAGCTGCATTGTTAATTAGAACGTCTAGAAAGTCTTCTTTTTGAATATACTGTTCCGCTGCTTCCCTGACACTCTTCATATCAGATAGATCAACCAAGATATAATCTACATGTGGATTTCCTGTCTGTCGACGAATTTCCTCACAAGCTTGCTCCGCAGCTTCTTCCCGTCTACAAAAGAGAGTTACCGACCAGCCTTTTTCAGCCAACTGTTTAGCAACCTGATAACCAATGCCACTATTGCCACCTGTAATAATCACTCTTTTCATTTCTGACTCCCTTGGACTGAATACTTAGCTATCACCTCTTCCACTTCTGCCAAGGTCACTCCAAACAACTCCAACCGCTTGAGCAGCTGTTTTCCATTGGAATAGCCGATGCGGAGCTGTTCGCCTAGATACTCTCGGCGCCTACGACTGTCTGCTCCCGCCAAGAAACCTAGGCGAATCAAGTCACCACGACTGATGTCAAACTCGTTCTCGTTTTCAAATTGCTCTGTCACCTGAGTCAGCGCTGTTTTTAGATCTTCATAGCTGGCGTGTTCGATTCCCAGAGAACGTCCCTTGGACTTAGATTCGGGAACAGCCTCATCTCGCTTGAGAAAGGCATGCTGTACTGTTGGAATGGCCGTCATAATCATGCGACGAATCCGCTCCCCATTAAAATCTGGATCTGTAAAGACAATGACTCCATGCAGTTCATGCAGGCGCTGAATCCGCTCTATATCCTGGTCATTTATTGCAGAACCTCGTGTTTCATAGGTCTCTACATCAAAGTAACGTTTGAGATTGGCCGTATCATCCCGTCCTTCGACTACGATGACTTGGGAAATTTTTTCTTTCATGATTGTTTTTCCAATCCAAAAATACGCTCTGCATTTGCAGTTGTTACTGCGGCTAACTCCTCAGTCGTCATCCCACGCAAATCCGCAATAAAGTCTATCACATAGCGAGTATAGGCTGTTTTGTTTTCACGGCCACGTTTAGGAACTGGTGCCAAGTAAGGGGCATCTGTCTCTACCAAAATCTTATCCAAAGGTAACTCTTTAGCTGCTTCCTGAACATCTGTCGCCTTCTTGAAAGTCACCACTCCTGAGAAGGAAATCGTCATACCAAGCTCGACAAACTTCTCAGCCCACTCCAGAGAACCTGAAAATGAATGCATGATGCCACCACGAGGGCCGACGCCCTCACTCTTGATAATCTTATAAGTATCTTCCAGCGCATCGCGGGTATGGACCACAAAAGGTAAATCCAAGTCCTTGGACAGCTGAATCTGACGGCGAAAAACCTGCTCCTGTACTTCCTTAGATGCTGTCATCCAGTGATAGTCCAGACCAATCTCCCCCAAGGCAACAACTTTTGGATGTTTTAGTTTTTCCAGCAAGTAAGCTTCGACCTCATCTGTGTATGTCCCTGCTTCAGTCGGATGCCAGCCAATAGTTGCGTAGAGTTGCTCATACCCATCTGCCAACTCTAGGGCCCGTTCAATGGTTGGCTTGTCAAAACCAACAATATTCATCCGCGTCACACCCATCTCAGCAGCCAAGGCGATTTCTTCTGCCTCACGGCCTGTAAATTCTTCCACATTTAAATGTGTGTGCGTATCAAAAATCATCTCTTCTAACCTCATTTTCTTCCATTATTATACCAAAAATAGCATCCCTCGGCTTGTAAAAATATTCTAATACCAATCATTCTCCCTTGACTGCTCTTTTTCAAAGCAGTATAATAACACTTATTGAAATTTTCAGCAAAGGAAAAGAAAATGTTTAGAAAATTAAAATATACCTTTATCGGTCGACCACTCAAGTCTCTCACAGACGGCGAAGGGGGATTGTTGGGAAAAATGCAGGCACTTGCAATGTTATCCAGTGATGCCCTGTCTTCTATTGCCTATGGGCCCGAACAAGTCATTCTCGTATTAGTCAGTCTGTCTCCTCTCGCTATTTGGTGGAGCCTCCCTATTGGTATTTTTGTCCTCTTACTGCTCGCTAGTTTGACCATTTCTTATCGTCAGATCATTCATGCCTATCCTCAAGGTGGAGGAGCTTATATGGTCACTCGGGAAAATCTTTCCCCTGAACTGGGCTTGATTGCAGGAGGCAGTCTCCTTGTTGACTATATGCTGACAGTAGCCGTATCCGTTGCGTCTGGAGCTGATGCTATTACAGCAGCCATCCCTGCCCTCCATCCCTATAATCTTCATATCTCTATTTTCCTAGTCTGCCTGCTCATGCTCTTGAATTTAAGAGGATTGAAAGAATCTGCCAGCTCTCTGATGATTCCCGTCTACCTCTTTATCTTCAGTACCGTCTTTCTCTTGCTTTATGGGTTCTTTCAACTATTTACAGGTTCCCTAAACTATCAGGCGACTTCAACCATTGGGCAAACCGTTCCGAGCCTTTCCATCGTTCTCCTATTAAGAGCCTTTACCAGTGGCTCTGCCTCTCTGACAGGGGTTGAGGCTATTTCAAATGCGGTACCATTTTTCAAAACTCCGAAAGAAAAGAATGCTGCTCAGACCTTGACCATCATGTCCCTCATTTTAGGATTCCTTTTTGCAGGCATTACCTTCCTAAACTACTGGATGGGCATCACTCCTCAAAATGGAGAAACCATCCTCTCGCAAATGGCCAAGGGCATTCTTGGTGATTCATTCTTTGGTCATGCTAGCTACTATCTCTTCCAGTTCTCGACAGCCTTAATTCTAGCTGTAGCTGCAAATACTGGCTTTTCAGCCTTCCCTATGCTGGCATACAATATGGCTAAAAACAAGTACATGCCCCATCTCTTTATGGAAAAAGGGGATCGCCTTGGCTACTCCAACGGTATCTTAACTCTGGCCTTTGGAGCTATGATCCTTCTTCTCATTTTTAATGGGAATACTGAACGCTTGATTCCTCTTTATACTATCGGGGTCTTCGTTCCCTTTGCCCTTTCTCAGACTGGGATGATTCGTCATTGGAAAAAGGAAAAAGGAGCAAACTTCTTAAAACCTGCCTTTGCTAATATCCTTGGGGCCATCATTTGTTATGCTATTGTCCTCATTTTACTCCTCTTCAGACTGGGTGATATCTGGCCTTTCTTTCCAATTATCCTAGTTTTAACTTTCCTCTTTTTGTCCATTCACAGCCATTACCAAAAAGTGGCAAAACAGCTACGACTCTACGAAGGAATTGAAAAACGTACCTACGATGGCAATCTGGTTCTTGTCCTAGTAGGAAATGTTACTCGAGTAAGTGTCGGAGCCATTAACTACGCTCAAAGTATCGGTGACGAAGTGTTAGCCATGCACATTTCTACTAAAGAAACGGCAGAAAAAGACCAAGAAATTCTTCAGGAATTTGCCGATTACTTCCCAAATATCACTCTGAAGAATATCAATACTAGCTACCGCGACATCATCACCCCTAGCGTTAAGTATGTCAAACGAATCGCCCAAGAAGCTAAGCAAAAAAACTACACTGTTACAGTCCTTGTCCCACAGTTTATCCCTAACAAGCCTTGGCAAAATATCCTGCACAATCAAATGAGCCTCAAACTAAAATACGCTCTCAGATGGCACGAAGACGTCGTTGTCGCTAGCTACTCTTATCACTTAAAAGAATAAACAAAAACTCAAAATCAGTAACTTATTTCTGGTTTTGAGTTTTTTTGTATGTGACCTTTAAATGAGCCCTCCATGAGTTTCATCTGAAATGACCGATTTCGTGGACAATGCACTCTTTGAAATCAAAAGAAAAGCCAGTAGACTCGAGTTCCTACTGACTTCTTTGTTGAATTCGTTTGGATTAAGCAGCCAAAACTTTGCGTCCTTTACGACGACGAGCTGCCAATACGCGACGACCGTTTTTAGTTGACATACGGTTACGGAATCCGTGTTTGCGCGCACGACGAAGTTTACTTGGTTGATAAGTACGTTTCACGATGAATACCTCCTCATAGATTTTGTATTCGTTTAGCCGGCTATAAAGTGATCAGTTACTAAACATACTTTACTATTCTATCTGATTCTTACCTATTTGTCAATAGCTCTAAGTAAATGTTTCCTGCTTTTCCCTATGAAAGCCTTATCTACGATACTGACTCAAGAAACGTGTCATCTTTTCTTGGATTTGCGCCAATTCGTCCACACGAGGAAGGTAAACGATACGGAAATGGTCTGGTTCCTTCCAGTTAAAACCACGACCATGAACCAAGAGAACCTTTTCCTGCTTCAAGAAATCAAGAACGAACTGTTCATCATCATCGATGCGGTACATATTGCGGTCAATTTTAGGGAAGATATAAAGACCTGCCTTCGGCTTGACCGCAGACAAACCTGGGATATCTTGAATAGCATTGTAAATGAAGTTTCTTTGCTCATAGATCCGTCCACCAGGAAGGAGCAATTCATCCACTGACTGGTGCCCACCTAGTGAAGTTTGTACGACTTGCTGGGCCAAAACGTTAGAGCAAAGACGCATATTGGACAGCATATTGAGACCTTCGATATAGCCCTTGACATGGTGCTTAGGACCAGACAAGACCATCCATCCTACACGGAAACCAGCGATACGGTGAGATTTTGACAAACCATTCATGCTGACACAGAAAACATCTGGTGCCAAGCTTGCCACAGGCGTATGCACATGCCCATCCATCACCATGCGATCATAAATTTCATCCGCAAAAATGATCAAATCGTTTTGACGGGCAATCTCAATAATCTCCAACAAGAGTTCCTTAGGATAAAGGGCTCCAGTTGGGTTGTTCGGATTGATAAGGACGATTGCCTTGGTATTGGAAGTAATTTTTGACTTAATATCGTCAATATCAGGGTACCACTCTGCAGCTTCATCACAGATATAGTGAACAGCATTTCCCCCAGCTAGGCTGACAGCGGCTGTCCAGAGAGGATAGTCTGGCATAGGCACCAAGACCTCATCGCCATTATCCAAAAGTCCTTGCATGGACATAACAATCAGCTCACTGACACCATTTCCAAGGTAGATATCATCAATGTCTACATTAGGGAATTTCTTCAGTTGGCAATACTGCATGATGGCCTTGCGGGCTGAGAAAATCCCTTTGGAGTCAGAATATCCTTCACTATCACGCGCATTCATAATCAAGTCATGAATGACCTCATCTGGCGCTGTAAAGCCAAATTCTGCTGGATTCCCTGTATTCAGACGTAAAATCTTTTCTCCGTTTGCTCGCATCCGCATAGCTTCTTCCAAAACAGGGCCACGGATATCATAAGCAACATGCTCTAACTTACTAGACTTGTTATATTCTTTCATCTTGTTTCCTCAATTCATCGAGATAGTAACATTATACCACTAGAAAGGGATTGCGACAAGTTTCCTGAAATGAGCAAGCAAAGAAAAAAACTCACAACGACTAAGTTCTCACCATCTAAACAACTAGAATACAGAAGTATTTTCTCACATACCAAAAGACATACCTAGAAAGATCAGCGCTAAAAAGGAATCATACAAAAGATTAAACATGAGAAAGAGCCCCCACGTGACCAGATAGTCCAAGCGACCACTTCTCTTTGCAATCACAAATAAAATGATGTGGTAGACTAAGTGAACGAGAAGAAAACCAACAAATCCTGGATAGAGAACGGGCACGACTCTTTCCAGCTGCCAAAGCATCACTACTTCACCTACAAGTGACGCAAGGATAATTCCATGATAAAAAAAACTTATTTTTTTAGAAGCTTGAACAAAATCTTTCATACTTTCTCATCCCCTCGCTGTCTTTCCTACTAGCTCGTTTTCTTTTATTTTAACATATCTCCACCAAATTGAATCTCCAATAATATTTATTTAAATATGATTTTTACTTTACTTCTTTAGTGAAAAGGGTTACAATAACAGTAAGAAAATTTCAGGAGGTTTCATTATGGCACAACGTTACCAAAATGTTATGGTCGCAATTGATGGTTCTAAAGAAGCGGACTTGGCTTTCGTCAAAGGTGTTTACACTGCTCTACGCAACGAATCCAAGCTCACCATTGCCCATGTTATTGACACACGCGCTCTTCAAAGCGTATCTACCTTTGATGCTGAAGTTTACGAAGAACTCCAAGTCGATGCTGAAAGTCTGATGAAGGAGTACGAAAAGCGCGCAAGAGATGCTGGTGTGACCGATATTCACATCGTCATCGAAATGGGAAATCCAAAAACCCTCCTTGCCCGTACTATTCCAGACGCAGAAAATGTTGATCTGATTCTCGTTGGTGCAACAGGGCTCAATGCCTTTGAACGCCTCTTGGTTGGCTCTTCATCTGAGTACATTCTCCGCCATGCAAAAGTCGATTTGCTGGTCGTGAGAGAAAGTGAAAAAACATTGTAATCATTAAAAAAGGGAGCCTTGAGCTCCTTTTTGTTTGTCCTGATTGGGTCACAAAAAGGCTTTAATCAATTGTTTAAAGCCTCTATCTTATTTAGAAAGTAGTCAATCTCAAAAGATTGAATTATTTGTAACTGTATGCCCAGTAGTATACACCGTTTCCATCAACTACTGCTGCTACAGCTCCTTCAGTGACATTCGGATCGAGAAGCAAGTCTCTCAAACCACTGTTTGCCCATTTCTTAACGACAACAGCAGCATCTTCATCACGACGTCCTACAAAGCCTGTGCTATCGTATTGACGTGAAATTTCATTTACTTTTGGAAGTGCTTGATTTTGATAAATGTCTTCAGACCAAGTCAATTCTTTCAATCCTTGAGCTTTACGCTCTTCATTGATTTTAGCGAAAGCTTCTTTCGCTTTTGAAACATAGTCATAATTTGTATCGTTTGTTGCTTCAACACGGTAAACAAACTTCACATAACCAAATTCTACATCACTGTATTTCTTGTCTTCGACACCACTCTTGAGATTTGCAATCAAGACATAGTCCTTAGCGTATGGGTTTTCTTTCGTCTTCTCAAAGATTTCTGGATCTTCGATTTCCCACTCAACTTTAGCATCCCAACCAGAGTTATCAAGGAACTTAGGATTCATTTTTTCGATGACATAGTTTTTGAACTCTTCAACATTCTTGAATGGCAATGCTTGACCTGCTTTAGCAGTCGTTACCAAGTTAGTTGAGTAAAGTTTCACACTTGAGTTCTTGTCACTGTACATGTACTCGTCATCAGCAGTGTTTTCGTGAAGTTTTGGATCACGAGCTGGATCGTTTGGATCAGTCATCCCTTGAAGTTTCCATTTTCCTCCAAGCCACTTCCAGTATGCTGAGTAACCTGTACGCTCTGAGTTAGATGGTACATAGTAGTAATGTACACTACCGTCGAAGTAGTAGTTTTTATCATTCTTGAGGACTGCATCACCTGGTTTACCTGGTGGGTAAACCAATTTTGGAGTTTGTCCATTTGGTGCCCAAGCCAAGTGTTCCAATCCTTCAGCTGGTTTTTCAACATAATCAGGGATTTGGTTTTCACTTGGTTCATCAGTCGTTACTAAACCTGGCGTTGTTGGGATAGCTGGAGTTGCTGGTGTTGCTGGTTTTGGTTCTACTGGCGTTTCTGTTGATGGCTTGAATGGATCAAATTCACTATCAGCACCATTAATTGGTGGATTTTCTGGTAGGTCAACACTTGGAGTTGCTGGTTGTGCTGGTTGTGCTGGTTGTGGCTCAGTTGGTGTTGTCGGCTCTTCAGGTTTATCACTAGGTGCTGGTGTTGGAGTCTCTGGTTCTGCTGGTGTTGGAGCAGGAACTTCAGGTTGACTTGGTTGTGCTGGCTCAACCGGAGTTGTTGGTTGTTCTGGTTTTGGTTCAGCAGGTGTTGCCGGTTGTGCTAGTGTTGTATCAGCAGAATCTTTCACCAATACCCACTTACCATTTTGGTAGTAGTAATAATCACCATTGTCCAATACATAGTAATGGTACCCATTTTCGTAACGATAGTGAGGATCGTTTTCCAAGTTGTTAGTAGATGAGTTGTTATTACTATTGTTTGTCAAAGGTTTCCACTGACCGTTACGATAAATACGGAAGCTACCATCGTTCATACGGTAGTAGTGATTGCCATTCCAGTAAATATAGTTTTCATCGCTAGCAAGGTTGTTGTAATTATTCCAATAGTTATAACCATAGTAGTTGCTACTGTTGCCATAGCCATAGTAGTTATTCCAATTATTGTAACCGTAGTTGTAACTTGGGTAATAGCTACCATATCCATAGTTATAGCTTGGGTAGTAGCTATTGTAGCCATAGTTATAGCTTGGGTAATAACTATTGTAGCTGTAACTTCTTACAGTATAGTTTGATGTACGGCTACGATTTGCAGTAGTACGGTTAGAAGTACGATTGCTTGAACGACGGCTAGTTCTTGTATAGTAGCTATTATTTCCATTCCAATTGTAAGCAGCGTGAGCTTCACTTGGTGCAAAAGTTGGAAGCATTGTTACAGCTGTTAAAACAGAAGCTGTCAAATAGGTATATTTTTTCTTCATTTCAACCTCTTAATTCTTTAATTTTTAAACTTGAAAATTAAAATAATAAAAATTTGGAAAGCAATTGTGCACAATTTTATAACTAAACCTCAAAGCTAGAGTGAACTCCTCACATCAACTTGTTAACAGGCCTGAAATAAACAAGTTGACTTTCTGCCTTAAAAAAGAGCATATTGTAGTAGCATGAGGATTTTATATTTATTCGCTTTCTGAATTTATTCTAACACATAAACTTTCAAATATCAAATAATTTGACTTGTCTTTTTTTGATGTTTTTTAAAAGAAAAGCTAGATATATCAGTAATATATCTAGCTTTTTAACTATTCTTTGTAAGAAATATAATTTCCTGTTGCTTTATTTTCACTATCTTTTCATTTTTTTCTTTTCTTTTTCTAGTATAAATATGCTAATAATAATTAGTGATATATATAAAATTGTTCGGTTTTTCAGCTCAAAAAATCCCCGAATTTTTCATCCAGGGAAAAGAATTTTCTCTTATTTTTTATTTTTTCTTTCTTTATGTCGCTCATAAGCTTTAAACTGACGTTGTAGTTCCTGTCGAATGGCAGGTTCTGGAGCATATTTTTCTTCCCAGTCTTCTGGTTTTAAAATCTTGTGTGTAACTGGATCAAAATGAGCTTTCCCATCAGGGAAAACCTTCCCCATATTTGCTTCATGGACAATATCAAAAATGCGTTCTGGGTCTACTCCCATCAAAACAAAACTACCGTATGTAAAATACAGTGTGTCAATCAAAGCATCCACTTGACCGACCAAATTTTGCTTAGCAGGTGTCTTTTTCGCCACTTTCTCTGCCGCCTTATCAAGTGCCTCACGCATGCTTGCAAGGGAGTCTTGGAATTCTTCCTCCGAAGAACTTGCTGCGCGAACAAACTCTACTAATTCTTCAATTTTAAAATCTGCGCGGTGGGTTGCACCTTCAGCATCCCATGCCTGTGGCTCTTCTTGAGTTCGTTCATCCATCATGTGGTGGAAGGTCTTGACCTTATTAAAGTGGTAGTCTCGACTGACAAACACTTTTTCTGAAGCCAAAACACCAAAGTGCTCGAGCGCCTTGTGGATACCATCTTGTTGATTACTTGCCGTAATATGCTTAGCAACTTCTTTAACACTGCTACTGCCATTCCCCATAGCAACCGACATACCAACACCCGCCAACATTTCCAGATCGTTGTCTGAATCACCAAAGGCCATGACTTGGTTGAGATCAAAGCCATATTCTTTCCCGACTCGGCGAATGCCTTCTAATTTGGAATTTCCTTGGTTGATGATATCTGCTGCAAAAGGATTGCTTCGAGTTAATTTCAAGTCGTCAAAATCACTTGCTGCCTTCTCAGATTCTTCTGGCGTCATCAGCATCAAAACTTGATAAATGGGTTGATTAATCAAGTTAAGCAGGTCGTCTTCCTTTTGAGGAACTGCCTTGCTAACCATTCGATTAAAGGAACGGCTAACGGTTCTTGTCAGAACAGTCGGAATAAAACGACTAACCAGTTGGGAAAAGGAGCCGAGACCAAATGACATAATTTTCGAACCAACAACGGCGTGCTCGGTTCCAAGAGCGATTTCTTTACGCTCCTTTTTAGCGTAAGCAATCAGTTGACGCAGGCTTGACTTAGCAATCGGACTCGCAAAGAGCACCTTTTCTTTATTAAAAATGTATTGGCCATTGTAGGTCACCGCAAAGTCTAGGTCCAAGTCTTCCATCAATTCCTTGACAAAAAACGGCCCTCGTCCTGTCGCTACTCCAACAAGCACTCCTTGCTCTTTGACAATCTTAATCGCGTCCTTAGTGGATTTCAAAACACTCTTGCGATCGTTGACTAGCGTTCCATCGATATCAAAAAAAACAGCCTTGACTTCCATCCTGTCCCATTCTCCCCTTTTGTGTTACAATGATTATACCACATTTCAGAAAGAGTGACTAAATCATGCCTAAGAAAATCCTTGTTTTACATACAGGTGGGACTATTTCCATGCAAGCAGATGCCACTGGTGCCGTTGTAACTAGCCAGGACAATCCCATGAACCATGTTTCCAATCCGCTTGAAGGGATTGAGGTTCATGCCCTAGACTTTTTTAATCTGCCAAGCCCTCATATCAAACCCAAGCATATGCTTGCACTCTATCATAAGATTAAAGAGGAAGCTGATAACTACGATGGAGTTGTCATCACACATGGTACAGATACCTTAGAAGAAACAGCCTACTTCCTTGATACCATGAAAATCCCGCCCATCCCCATCGTTCTAACCGGGGCCATGCGTAGTTCAAACGAACTTGGTAGCGACGGTGTTTATAACTATCTGAGCGCTTTACGAGTTGCCAGCGATGATAAAGCAGCCGACAAGGGTGTGCTGGTCGTCATGAACGACGAGATTCATGCAGCAAAGTATGTTACCAAAACTCATACGACCAACGTCAGCACCTTTCAAACCCCAACACATGGACCACTTGGCCTCATCATGAAGCAAGAAATCCTCTACTTTAAAACGGCTGAACCTCGTGTCCGCTTTGATCTTGAGCATATTCAAGGTCTAGTTCCCATCATCTCAGCCTATGCCGGTATGACAGACGAGCTGATCGATATGTTAGACTTGGAACAGCTGGATGGCTTAGTCATTCAGGCTTTTGGAGCAGGCAATGTTCCCAAAGAAACAGCTCAAAAGTTGGAAAATCTCCTCCAAAAAGGAATCCCAGTCGCCTTGGTCTCACGTTGTTTTAATGGCATTGCTGAACCTGTTTATGCCTACCAAGGTGGGGGGGTTCAATTGCAAGAGTCTGGCGTTCTCTTTGTCAAAGAACTCAACGCTCAAAAAGCTCGCCTCAAATTATTAATTGCCCTTAATGCTGGATTAAAAGGACAAGCCTTAAAAGACTATATGGAAGGCTAATCCTCTTCTCTAGAAAGCAAATCAGGAAATCTCACGATTTCCTGATTTTTTCTATTTACGTTTTCGTGTAGAGCGGCGTTCTGTCAAACCATGAGGTAAGAGAACTTCACGTTCTTCCAATTCTTCCTTATGCATAATCTTAGTCAACATACGCATGCTGATAGCACCTAAGTCATAAAGAGGTTGGGCAATAGTAGTCAAGTTTGGACGAGTGAATCGTGCAATCTGAGAGTCATCTGTCGTAATGATTTCAAACTCTTCTGGTACAGACACACCGTGGTCAGCCAAACCATTTAGGACACCTGCTGCCAATTCATCGCCTGTTACAACTGCGGCTGTAGCTTGTGATGAAATCAAGCGTTCTGCCAAGGCATAACCATCATCATAGCTGTATTTTGATTCAAAGACCAATCCCTCGCTATAAGAATGTCCAGCTTTTTTCAAGGCTTCCTTGTAACCAATCAAACGAACCTTGCCATTGATATCATCGACGAGTGGTCCACTCACAAAAGCAATTTTCTCGTTTTCTTTGAGAAGGTAGCTCACGGCATCAATCGTTGCTTGTTTGTAGTCAATATTCACACTTGGAAGTTGGTGTTCTACATCCACAGTACCGGCAAGAACAACCGGTGTCCGTGAACGAGAGAATTCTGAACGAATCTTTTCAGTCAAGTGATAGCCCATAAAGATAATCCCATCGACTTGTTTTGAAAAGAGAGTGTTAACCACTGAAACTTCCTTTTCATCATCCTCATCACTATTTGCTAGGACAATGTTATACTTGTACATTTCAGCAATGTCGTCAATCCCCTTAGCAAGTGTTGAGAAATAACCATTGGTAATGTTAGGAATCACAACTCCGACTGTCGTTGTTTTCTTGCTAGCCAAACCACGTGCTACCGCATTTGGACGATAGTCCAAGCGATCAATCACTTCTAGGACTTTTTTTCGAGTGTTCTCTTTAACATTCTTGTTGCCATTAACGACACGGCTAACTGTTGCCATTGAAACTCCTGCTTCACGGGCGACGTCATAAATCGTTACTGTATCATCTGTGTTCATTCCGTTTCCTTTCTATAATGAAAATTTCGCTTTCACGCATCTACTTACTCCATTTTATCACTTATTGTAAACACTTTCAAGTATTTTTTAGAGAAACTTTGAAAAAATTTCACAGTTTATTCCCATTTTGAAAAAGCAATTACGATTTCTTGATTTTTAAGACATTTTGCTGTATGATAAGGAAAATAAAAGGGGGATGAAAACATGGCTTTTACAAATACACAGAGACGTTCCGCTAGTTTTGGTGTCGTGACCAGCCTACCTGACGATGTCATTGACTCTTTATGGTATATTATCGATCATTTCCTAAAAAATGTCTTTGAATTAGAAGAAGAGCTTGAGTTTCAACTGCTCAACAATAAGGGGACCATCACCTTCCATTTTTCTAGCCAGCACCTTCCGACTAGCATCGATTTTGATTTCAATCATCCTTTCGATCCGCTTTACCCTCCTAGGGTCCTTATTTTAGACTTGGACGGCAGAGAAACCATCCTCCTTCCAGAAGAAAATGACCTATTTTAAAAACTCTAGCTTCTTGGCACAAACTGCTGAGGAACTAGAGTTTTCTTTTTCTAATAAATAGAGCGACTGACAACTAGACCATTTGGTTTTGTATACTCTAAGTCAAGGTAATCCTGATAAGTCCCTGGCACAATGAAACCTTGGGGACTCAATATATCAGTCCCAGCTTTTCCCACGATAGAGTCTGCCAGCAAAACACAATTGGTACTGAGAACAAAGTAGGTCTTAAACTCGGATGAACTGAATTTATAGAGGGTCGCATCTGCTTCTTGTTTCAGTTGGTAGGAGTAGGTATGCTTTACCTCGCCCTCTCTTCTTTTCATCAACTGTGAACTTGGTTCCCAAGGAATTAACAGGTCTTCTATCTCCTCTAGACGAGCTTGGATGGCTGCTTTCTGTTGGTCCGTCAAACTCAGACCATAAGCAAACAAGGTCTTCTGACTTTCCCTCTTACAGAGCTCGATGTATTTTTCCCGATTGGCCTTAAACAAAACACCATCTCCAACCATGCCGAACAAACGCTCCGAGTGGGGATCATACGAACCATAGGAAATAACCTTCCCTTGATAACAAATATCCACATGTCCCATAGCGAGGAAGAAGGATGTTTCTGAGGTATGAATAAAAATTTCTAGATCAACTACCTGATCGTTTTTTCTTTCTGAATGAACTTCCCCTTCTTGACTTTCATGATTTGACAGCCACTCATTCAATTTGCGCAAGGTGCTGATAGGGATCAAAGCCGTCACAAAGATCGGCAAAGTCATTCGCATTCGTCGTTTTAGCTTGGGATTGTTTTCTATCCTTTCAAAAAAGAAACCGTCCCGGAGGCTACTGGCTCCTAGCATGAGCAAGTAAAACCCAAGCAAGAGCAATTCAAAATTCGCTGCATCGTGAAAAGGAGAGATGCTATAAAGACCGAATCCTATCATCCATACAGCATCGAAGAGATGATGGAGCCGAGGATGAATGGCATTTTTTTGATAGAGAGACCAAGTCACAAGGCTAATGATGCCCGTAAACAGCTGATAGCTCGCAATGATAAAAACCAGGAGATAGAGGGCGAGGTCTTGCAAGATGATAGAGTCAAATACAAGAGCCGCAACCACCAGCTTGCCCAAGGTTACAAAGATATTTTCCCGACGTTTTTTATCCTGAAACCAGCGAGTCAACAAGTGCCAAACTGCTGACAAGGAAAAATAGCCCATCAGCAACTGGTACCCCATTCGCGGAATAACTTGTCCAAAACGAATCAAGAGAAGCCCTAAAACAATAGCAAGTAGTCCCTCCCCGATACTCTTCCACTTGCTATAGGTCTCGGAAAGCTTAGACATTTCCTTGCTCCAACTGGTCAACCAAGTATCGAATTGGTTGTTTTAAGATTGGATGGATAAAATGGGGAGCTATTTCCGCTAACGGTTCAAGGACAAAGAGGCGCTCTGCTATATAAGGATGAGGCAAGATGAGGTCGTCTGTATAAATGACCTGATCCTCCACAAAAAGCAGGTCCAAATCAATCAAACGCGGTCCCCAATGCACCTCTCGAACCCGTCCCATCTCGGACTCAATTGCTAACAAGGTCTCTAATAAGACTGATGCTGGAAGCCAGGTTTCTACTTCAATCACCTGATTGGCAAAGCTATCTTGTTCCACACCACCCCAAGGCTCCGTCGCCAAGACACTGGACTCTTTGAGAATATGGATACCTCGAGTCCGCAGTTTATCAATAGCTTGTTCCAAGTTCGCTTTCTTGTCTCCCATATTACTTCCTAGAGCGATAAAGGCCCGCTGCTTACGACGGTGAATGGTCACCGAGCAGGTATCTAACGGTAAATGCACTGGCGCCCACGGTTTTTTTAGTTCCAACTCAATCTCTTGGACAAGAGGATAGCTCTCAAAGGTACGTTCAACGAGTTTGTAGGCTACCGTCTCAATCAAGTCCTCAGCACTTTCCTGAAACCAGGTCGTCCACTGCTGACACAATTCTCCGTAATGGACAGAAGCTGTCAAATCCAAGTCTGTCGCCGCCTTGGTCATATCATAAGATAAGCTTGCGGAAATAACAAACTTCTGCCCCAATTCCTTCTCACTAGGGAAAAGACCATGATAGGCAAAAATTTCCAAATCTTTAATCTGCAGTTGATCCATAACTAGTCCTTTCTAGAAAAATCCGCTTAAAGCGGATTCTTTTATAGTCCCATTAAACGATAAGCCTGGTCTCGGAGGTCTTTATCTGTTTCAAATAGACCACGAGCTACTGTCGTCAAGGTTGCCGTGCCTGGCTTTCTAACACCACGCATACTCATACACATATGTTCCGCCTCAATGACAACAAAGGCTCCCTTAGCCCCCAGATAGTCCATCAAGGCATCGGCCACTTCGATATTTAACCGCTCTTGAATTTGTGGTTTTTTCGAATAAACTTCAACCGTACGGGCTAGCTTAGACAGGCCTGCCACACGACCATCTGGAATGTAGGCAATGTGCGCTCTCCCATAAAAAGGCAGAAAGTGGTGCTCACACATAGTGTGGAAAAAGATATCCTTTTCTACCACCATATTATCATCAATAATCTCAAAGGATTTTGACAAGTGTTCCTCAGCAGTTTGGCCAAGACCTGAAAAAATCTCTTGGTACATACGGGCTACACGAGCAGGTGTTTCCTGCAAGCCCTCGCGGTTAGCGTCCTCACCAACAGCCTCGATAATCATTTTTACAGCCGTTTCAATCTTTTGTGTATCCATTCTCGTTCTTCCTCTCCATCAGATAGGCTCTCACTTGGCTCAAGAAATACAAGGAACCTGTGATAATCCTAACTGTTTGTTTCTCTTCATTTTTATCTGTCAATTTCTGCTCTAGAAAATCCTGCCAACTTTGGTAATTGAGATTTCTAGACTTGGCTGTCTCTTTCAGCACGCTTTCATCCGTCGCCCGACTATCGTCAAAATGGGTTAAAGTCAATTGACTACCTGGCACCGTTTCTAGCAAATCCAGCATATCCTCCAAAGCCTTGGTTTTAATACACGTAAAGAGGATTTCCTTATGATAATCCGCAAAGCGTTCTTGCAAGTTTGCTAATAAAGCCTTGATAGCATGAGGATTGTGGGCCCCATCCAAAAGCAACAATGGGTCGCTAGACATGACCTCCAAACGCCCTGCCCATCTGGTCTCTTTCAAAGCTTGAGCAATTAAGTCATTACTTGCCAACTCCCGCCCATCTTCTTGACAAAAAGTATCAAGTAAAGCTATGGCCATCCCCGCATTCTCTATCTGGTGTAAACCAAGCAGGCCTGTCTGGAAGCGACCTTGTCTGACAGCACTTGTATAGTCAAAGACCTCACCTGTCACTACACTTTCTTGATAACAAACCTGATAATCTGTCCCATAGGCAAGTCTCGGTGCATGTTTCCCTTCCGCAATGCGGTCGATAACGGCCAAGACTTCTGGAGCTATACGACCTGTCACTAAAGGAACACCTTGCTTAATGATTCCAGCCTTCTGTTCTGCTATGGCTTCCAAGGTGTCACCAAGTAGGGCTACATGGTCCAAACCAATGGTCGTAATCCCTGTCAAAATTGGCTGACAAACATTAGTACTATCCAAAAGACCACCCATGCCGACTTCCATGATAGCCACATCTACTTGCTCTAAGGCAAAGTAATCATAAGCTAGAGCTGTGATAATCTCAAACTCGGTTGTTCCCTGCAAATTGTCAGCCGATTCTCCCTCAAGCAACGACTGATAGTCTGCCATGAGGGCTTCTAGCCTAGCCTCGGGGATAGATTCCCCATTGATGCTAATCTGATCTGTATAATGAATGAGATAGGGCGAGCTGAACACCCCTACTCTCAGGCCTAGCTTTTCCAGCATCTCTTTCAAAAAAGCAATGGTCGAACCTTTACCATTTGTTCCGCCGATATGGATAACCTTGAGTTTGAGATGGGGATTGCCACGTAAAGCTAGGAGTTCTACCATTCGCTCCAAACCAAAATGTGGTTGGTCCGTCCGGTAGTGGGCAATCCACTGATTGTTTTCAATTTCGTTCATCTTACTTATATTGTTTTAAATCTAGATTTTCTGCATCATCTGCCAAACGAATGGCTGACGCAATTTCAACTGCCATCCTGTGACTGGCAACATCGTGCACGCGCACCACTTCCACACCCTGTCTCGCAGCGATACTGGTTACATGAGCCGAAGCGGTGTCCCGATTTCGGAAACCGACTTCCGTCTCAGGATTGACTTCAAAGCCATTCTCCTCAAGGATATTGATAACAAACCGCTTGCGCGAAACACCAAGAAAGATTGGATAGCCCTGCTGATGCAATTTATCAAGGTCCCGTAGAAGAAGTAGATTTTCCTTCTTGGTGAGACCAAAACCAATTCCCGGATCCAGCAAAATGTTTTCTCTTGCTATCCCAGCTTGATTGGCTCTCGCTAGTGCTCGTTCAAAGAAAGCCTCCATCAAGTCTTCGATTGGCATTTTTTCAAAGTCAGCTAACTCTTCCTCTGTAAAAGCTTGCCCAAAACCAAAATGAGGAAATATGAGCGAACTAGGGTGCTGAGGTCGAGCCATGACTGGATTAAACATGATGACTACTTTCGCACCAGCCTTAGCAACCACATCCGCCATTTTCTCATCTCCCATGAGACCCGTAATGTCATTTACCAGATTGGCACCAGCAGCCAAAGCAGCCTCTGCCACCTGACTTTTCCAAGTATCGATGGAAATGAGAACATCACTTTCCTCACAGATAGCTTTAATCACTGGAACAACACGCTGGATTTCCTCTTCTATCTCAACATAGCTACTGCCCGGCCGAGTCGATTCTCCACCGATATCAAGCATGCTAGCTCCTTCAGCTATCAATTTACGGGCTTGCTGAAGCGCCTGGTCAACAGCAAAAAACTGACCACCATCCGAAAAGGAATCTGGTGTTACATTGATAATTCCACAAATAGCTGTTTTTGCCTGACTAGCTTTACTGAACATAAGGTCACTCCTCAAGGTTTTTCACCACATTATTTCTCTATTTTACCATAAAAAGAAAAAGATGGATACGCTAGTATTCATCTTTTCCAAGCGGCTAATGGTTTAGAATGATAGACCTAGATTTCTACTAATCAATACCAATAAGGCCAACAAACAAAATGCAATACCATTGAGAATCATATGAAGCAAAATGGACATCTCCAAACGCTCAGTCTTATAGGCTGTCCAAGTCAAAACCGTTGACATTCCTCCATAAATAATCACAGAAGGTAGATTGGTTGGCATATGAAGCAAGGCAAAGACGATTGCACCAACAATAAAACCTAGTTTTTCTTTTCCGCGGAAGATCTTTTTTGGAATAATCCCACGACACAAAATTTCTTCACAAATCGGCGCAATCAAGACTAGTAGGAAGAAAGTTGAAATCAAGGAACTATTCTGAACCAAACCATTCAGTATTGATTGGTTACTGGTTGTTACCTCATTTGTTAGTCGAAGCAGTAGTGAACCCAAGAGATTTGTCGCAAAAATCACCAGATAACTCAGTACCAAGCGAGCCAAGTCTTTTGCCTTAAAAAAGGATAGATTAAAAGTAGCAAGTTGTGTTTTTCGTGCACCAATAATGAATACAATCAAAACGACTATGGATAGAGCACCTACTAAGAGCCCTGACTGTAAAATCGGAAACTGTTTGTTTGCTAAAAACAAAGCAAGTCCTATGGGAAATTGAGATAGAACAAAAGCTACCAAAAGGATGATCACCCATTTCCCTCTGTTTAAAACCTCTTGCCAAATCGTCTTATCTTTCATGATGTACCTCCTTATAAGAAAAAGGGGAGACTCCCCTTTTTCTATTATACCATTTATAGCGCCATACTGATATAGTTAAGGATAAACAAGGCATCCAAAATCCAAATCATCACGTGCACATCCTTGGCTTGACCTTTGACAACTTTTGTCAAGGTATATGTCAAGAAACCAACAGCAATCCCTTGTGTGATAGAGTAGCTGAATCCCATAAAGATAGATGTGAAGAAGGCAGGAACCGCTTCAGCCATATCATCCCAAGGGATATTTTTCAAGTTAGAAAGCATCATGATTCCGACGATGATCAAAATTGGTGCTGTTGCAGCTGTCGGAACAATCGCTAGAAGTGGGCTAAAGAAGCTAGATAGAGCAAAACAGATCGCAACCACTAGGGCTGTCAAACCAGTACGTCCACCAGCACCGATACCAGCCGCAGATTCAACATAGGTCGTAACGTTTGAAGTACCTGCAATGGCACCTACCGAAGTTGCCACCAAGTCAGAGTATAGAGCCTTGTCCAATTTAACTGACTCATGGTTTTCCCCACTTGTCGCAACGATACCAACTTTTTCACCAGTACCGATAAGAGTACCGATTGTATCAAAAATATCCGTTAGTGAGAAGGCAAGAATAGCCATCAAGGTTTCTGGTAAACGTGAAGTGTTTGAAATCAAAGATCCTAAACCTTCTGAACCCAGAGCAGCACCAAACAAAGTTCCTAGATCATTAACCGCTGATGAAAGGTTGTTGCTAGCAAAGTCAATCGCTGACAAATTCACAACTTTAACGGCAATGGCAAGGACAGTCGTTGTTAAAATAGAAAGAATAATTCCACCTTTGATGCCTTTAACTACAAAGAAAATGGTAATAGCCAGACCTGCAAGAGCCACCAATACTGCTGGAGTATTGAAGTCTACCAATCCTGGAACGGCCGCTGAGTTTGCAGTAAGTGCAGCTTGAGCCTTGTCCGCTCCTTCACCTGCTACCGTATAAGTACCTGGATCGATTGAGAATTTCAAGAGACCGGCATTCTTAATCCCAACATAGGCAAGGAAAACACCAATACCAGCCGAAATAGCTGAACGAAGTGTTGTTGGAATAGATTCGATGATCATTTTACGAACATTTGTTAAGGTAATAATCAGTGAAATAATTCCACAAATGAAGACCATACCAAGAGCCTCTTTCCAAGTATAGCCCATCCCAAATACAACTGTAAATGTAAAGAAGGCATTTAGTCCCATACCTGGTGCTTGTGCGTACGGCAAATTAGCATAGAAAGCCATCATCAAAGTACCTACTACAGAACCGATAATCGTTGCCAAGAACACACCTTGAACAGGCATACCCGTTTGGGAAAGCATTTGAGGGTTTACAAAGAGAATATAACTCATTGCAAAGAATGTTGTTAAACCAGCAAGCACCTCTGTACGGACATCTGTCCCGTGCTCTTTTAGTTTAAATAGTTTGTCCACCTTTAATCTCCTTTTGTTTTTTACGAACAATATTAGTATTATATCATTTATCATTCACCTTTTCAATATGTTTGTTTGATTTATTTAATAAATCAAAGCAACTGTAGTTTTTGTTCTTATCTGCTTTTCTTCCTTCTTTTTGATATAATAGTAGACATCTTATCTGGAAACGACTAGGAAGGTTTATATGACTAAAAAAATTATCGCAGTCGATTTGGACGGAACCCTGCTAAATAATGAAAGCAAGCTCTCCGATTTCACCAAAGAGACGATCAAAAAAATTTCAGAAAAAGGACACCATGTCATCATCACGACAGGCCGTCCGTATCGTATGGCAAAAGACTTCTATCGTGAGCTAGAATTGCATACTCCCATGATTAACTTTAATGGTTCCCTTACCCATCTACCAGGAAAGGCTTGGGAGCATGAAAAGTGCTTGACCTTGGACAAAAAATACCTCCTAGACATGGTCAAGCGCACGGAGGACATCCAGGCTGACTTTATTGCAGGAGAATATCGAAAAAAGTTCTATATCACGACTCCGAATGAAGAGATTGCGGATCCTAAACTATTTGGCGTAGAGAACTTCCGGCCGGAAAATCAATTCAAACCCGAACGAGTAACCAAAGATCCCAACTGCATCCTCTTGCAAACAAGGGCTGAAGACAAATACGCTTTAGCAGATGAAATGAATCGTTTTTATCAGCACCAACTAGCTATCAATACCTGGGGTGGTCCCCTCAACATCCTCGAGTGTACTCCCAAAGGTGTAAACAAGGCATTTGCTCTAGAGTACTTGCTCAATGTGATGAATCGTGATAAAAAAGACTTAATCGCCTTTGGTGATGAGCATAATGACACTGAAATGTTGGCATTTGCAGGCAAGGGATATGCTATGAAAAACGCCAATCCTGCTCTTCTTCCATATGCAGACGAACAACTTCCTCTGACCAACGAAGAAGATGGAGTTGCCCACGCTTTACAAAATTTATTCCTATAAAAGGGAAGATTGCATGGTCGCAATCTTTCCTTTTTGTTTTCATTCTGTTTTCACAAAAGCACCTCGTTTTCTGTATTTTTATATTAAATTTTCTATCGCCATTTTCACTTACCTCTCAAAACTATTGATATATTAATATTTTTAAAAAGTCATTTTATGAAAACTTTTACATCTTTTTAGAAAAAGTAGTTGATTTTTATATGAAAACGGTTTATACTTAAAGTTAGGCTTAAAGTTTTCTTAAACATACAGTCAAACATTTTATAAGGAGGAATGACAATAATGAGTATCGGAATCATTATTGCGAGCCACGGCGAATTTGCTGCGGGTATTCATCAGTCAGGATCTATGATCTTTGGTGAACAAGAAAAGGTTCAAGTTGTAACCTTTATGCCAAATGAAGGTCCAGATGACCTTTACGCTAAATTCAACAACGCTGTGGCTGCATTTGACGCAGAAGATGAGGTTCTAGTATTGGCTGACCTTTGGAGTGGATCTCCATTCAACCAAGCTAGCCGCGTAATGGGAGAAAATCCAGAACGTAAGTTTGCCATCATCACAGGACTGAACTTGCCGATGTTGATCCAAGCCTACACAGAGCGCCTTATGGACGCGAATGCAGGTGTGGATAAAGTCGCTGCGAATATCATTAAAGAAGCCAAAGATGGCATCAAGGCTCTTCCAGAAGAGCTTAACCCAGTTGAGGAAGTTGCAACTGCTGCAGCTGCTCCAGTTTCACAAGCTGCTATTCCAGAAGGAACAGTTATCGGTGACGGTAAACTGAAAATCAACCTTGCTCGTCTAGACACTCGTCTCCTTCACGGTCAGGTTGCCACTGCTTGGACTCCAGATTCAAAAGCAGATCGTATCATCGTTGCTTCAGACAACGTTGCAAACGACGAGTTGCGTAAAGAATTGATCAAACAAGCAGCTCCTAATGGAGTAAAAGCCAACGTTGTCCCAATCCAGAAATTGATCGACGTTGCAAAAGACCCACGTTTCGGAGAAACTCATGCCCTTATCTTGTTTGAAACTCCACAAGATGCACTTCGTGCTATCGAAGGTGGCGTGCCAATCAAGACCCTTAACGTTGGTTCTATGGCTCACTCAACAGGTAAAACAATGATTAACAACGTTTTGTCTATGGACAAAGAAGACGTTGCAACCTTTGAAAAATTGCGTGACCTCGGTGTTGAATTTGACGTACGTAAAGTACCAAACGACACGAAAAAAGATTTGTTTGACTTGATTAAGAAAGCAAATGTTCAATAATGTTAATCTGTTTCTATCATTTTTGAAAACAGGATTAAATACTTTATTAAAACTAAATAGAAAAGGAATAAAACCATGTCAGATATTTCAATCATTTCTGCTATCTTGGTTGTAGTTGTTGCCTTCCTTGCAGGTCTTGAAGGTATCCTCGACCAATTCCAATTCCATCAACCAATCGTCGCATGTACCCTTATCGGACTTGCAACTGGTAACCTCGAAGCAGGTGTTATGCTTGGTGGATCTCTTCAAATGATCGCCCTTGGTTGGGCAAACATCGGAGCTGCCGTAGCTCCTGACGCTGCTCTTGCATCTGTTGCTGCAGCAATCATCTTGATCAAAGGTGGTAACTTTACTACTGAAGGTATCGCCGTTGCTACGGCAACAGCTATTCCTCTTGCCGTAGCTGGACTTTTCTTGACTATGATTGTTCGTACAATCTCAGTTGCCTTGGTTCACACTGCTGACGCTGCTGCTAAAGAAGGAAATATTGCGGCTGTTGAACGTGCTCACTTTGTTGCACTTCTTCTTCAAGGTCTTCGTATTGCAATCCCTGCTGCCTTCCTTATCGCTATCCCTGCTTCTGCCGTTCAAGATGCTCTCAAATTGATGCCAGACTGGTTGAATGGTGGTATGGCTGTCGGTGGTGCTATGGTCGTTGCCGTTGGTTACGCTATGGTTATCAACATGATGGCAACTCGTGAAGTATGGCCATTCTTCGCAATCGGTTTTGCTCTTGCAGCAATCTCTCAATTGACTTTGATTGCCCTTGGTGTCATCGGTGTTGCCCTTGCCTTCATCTACCTTAACCTTACAAAACAAGGTGGAAACGGTGGCGGCGGAGCTGCAACTTCTAACGACCCAATCGGTGATATCCTAGAAGACTACTAGAAAGGGGAACAATCATGGCTGAAAAAATTCAATTATCAAAATCAGATCGTCAAAAAGTTTGGTGGCGTTCACAATTCCTTCAAGGTTCTTGGAACTACGAACGTATGCAAAACTTGGGTTGGGCTTACTCATTGATCCCAGCTATCAAAAAATTGTACACTAAAAAAGAAGACCAAGCGGCTGCTCTTGAGCGCCACCTTGAATTCTTCAACACTCACCCATACGTCGCTGCTCCAATCATGGGGGTTACTCTTGCACTTGAAGAAGAGCGCGCTAACGGTGTTGAAATCGACGACGCGGCTATCCAAGGGGTTAAAATCGGTATGATGGGACCTCTTGCTGGTATCGGTGACCCAGTATTCTGGTTTACAGTTCGTCCTATCCTTGGAGCTCTTGGTGCATCACTTGCTGCATCTGGTAACCTTGTTGGTCCACTTCTCTTCTTCTTCGGATGGAATGCTATCCGTATGGCCTTCCTATGGTACACACAAGAGTTCGGTTACAAAGCTGGATCTGAGATCACTAAAGACATGTCTGGTGGTATCTTGAAAGACATCACTAAAGGTGCTTCTATCCTTGGTATGTTCATCCTTGCCGTTCTTGTACAACGTTGGGTATCCATCAACTTCACTATCAACCTTCCAGGCAAACAATTGTCAGAAGGTGCCTACATCAACTTCCCAGAAGGTCCTGTTACAGGAGCTGAGTTGAAGGGCATTCTTGGTCAAGCGCTTAGTGGTATGAGCCTAGATAGAGTTCAACCACAAACGCTTCAAGGTCAGTTGGACTCATTGATTCCAGGATTGATGGGACTTCTCCTTACTTTCCTTTGCATGTGGTTGCTTAAGAAAAAAGTATCTCCAATCACAATCATCCTTGCCCTCTTTGCAGTTGGTATCGCAGCTCGTTTCTTCGGTATCATGTAATCTCGGTGAGAATATATAAACAAAAAAGAATCAGGATTAAACCTGATTCTTTTTATGTATCAACTTTTTCTCCTAGTCAGATAATGAAAGCACCCAATCACCACTGCTAGTATGGCAACATAGAGTAGCTGTTTGGCTTCTAAAGGCACAAAAGCTCCCTGTAGGATAAAAGTATTGGCAAGTACACCAACAAGGGCTGCAAGGCTCAAAAACGTGAGCAAAAGCATCTTGTATCGATTAAAAGGCAAGCTGACCTTGGCAACTAGACACAGACCATTGATCAGGGCAAGGAGGAAGCAAATAAATTTGACCTGACCTGGGACAGTGATAAAGAAATTGGTCAAAAGAACACTAGCAACCAGAACGCCACCACCAATCGCCGCGTTGGTTAGGATATCTCTCATAAAGTGAGTGCTAACCTTTTCTTTATTGGACTCAAAAGTCAGGAAGAAGGATGGAATCCCAATCGTAATGGCTGAAATGATTGTAAACTGAATGGGGATAAAGGCAAATTCCAAACCAAATACCACACTCAAAATGGCAAAAACGATGGAGAAGAAGGTCTTTGTTAGAAAAAGAGAGGCTACCTTTTGGATGTTGTTAATGACCCGGCGTCCTTCCATCAAGATATCATAAAATACTGCAAAGTCATCTGTGAGAAAAACAATATTGGATACACTTTTGGCTGCACTCGTAGCCCCCTTCATGGCAAAACTAATATCTGCTTTCTTGAGAGCCAGAACATCATTGACTCCATCACCACTCATGGCAACTGTTTTACCAGCATTTTGCAAAATAGATACCATCTTTTGCTTCTGTTCAGGTGTCACACGTCCAAATATTTCGTGTTCCAAGACCACTCTTTCAAAGTCATCATCGCTCACCTTGGTCATATCAATAGCCCGCGCTTCTTCCTTAAAACCTGCCTTACGAGCCACCCCATATACAGCCACATGATTATCACCACTGATAATCTTCACTTCAACACCTTGAGATTCGAAATAGTCAAAGGTTTCCTTGGTATTGTCCTTAATCTCATCTGACAAAACGACGTGGCCTAGTAGTTCCATATTAGCTGGACTAGTAATCTGGTCCTTGCTATGAGCGAGTGTTAAGATTCGAAAACCTTGCTGTTTCAGATGCTCATAGTAGGCATCCATCGGCTGGGTAAAGCCTAGAAATTCATAGGCTCCGAAGAAATAGGTCCCACTGTCTTTTACTTGGACAAAGGAATACTTGTTTTTACTTGAAAAGGCACCAACTTCTTGAACTTCCCACTTTTTCTCACAGGTTAAGTAAGTCTTCAGAGCTCGGGAAGTTGCATTTTCATCCTCGAAATAAGCCAGATAAGAAGATAGTTTCTCTGCCACATTAGCATTCATTTCTTGGACCTTCATATTCCCCGTCGTGATAGTTCCTGTCTTATCAAAACAAAGAACATCTACTCGCGCCAAGGTCTCTACACAGTATAGTTCCTGCACTAGAACCTTCTTTTTAACCAACTTCATGGCTGCTACCGCTAGGGAGACGCTAACCAATAGAATCAAACCCTCTGGAATCATGCCGACCAAGGCACCTGAACTTCCTAAAACAATCTCAACATAAGACCGTCCTAGACTAAAACCTCTGATATAGAGCAGAATGGCAACTGGCACCAGCAAGATCGAGACGATTTTTAAAATCTTATCCATGTAATCGCGTAGTTGAGAAGGGTATTTTTTGAATTCCTTGCTGGATTTTGCGAGTTTGTTGATATAACTATCGGGTCCGACCGCCGTTGCCGTAACCAGACAAGTACCGCTAACGACATTGCTTCCGCTCATCAGCTTGTCACCTGCTGTTTTAAAGACTGAATCACTCTCACCAGTCAGCAAGGACTCATCCACTTCGATCGTTCCTTCAAGCACTTCTGCATCGACAGGTACCTGATCTCCCAGATTGAGATGCAGATATTCCCCCAGAACGATGTCTTCTGGATCAATCTCGATCGTTTGACCATCTCGATTGACCTTGTACTTACTTTTACCAAGCAAACTTAGCTTTTCCAAAGCATTTTTTGAACGCACTTCTTGGAAAATCCCGATAGCTGTATTGATAGCAATCACACCTAAAAAGAGCATGTTCTCAAATCGCAAGGTTGTGGCTACCAGAACTGCCAGAGCCAGGTTCATGGCATTAAAGAAGGTAAAGATATTTGAAACGACGATTTCCTTGGTTGTTTTGTAGGGTTTAATGTCGCTGATATTTCGTTGACGATCCTTGATGTCTTGGCTACTTAAATACTTCATTTCTACTCCGATATCCTTTTGTACTACTATAATAACACATATCTTTTTCTCTGTCACTTAAAGACTCAAAATAAGGAGAACTCCCTTGGCAAGCATCACCTATCGCCACTTCAAGAAGAACTTAAAAAGAGGCTAGGATTCCCCTAACCTCTTTTCTTTATGCTTTATTCTGCCAAGGCTCCCATTGGATCCCATGGTGCAAGTACGATTGGTTCTGCTTCATAGGCAGCTTGTTCTTCTGCTGTCAGCAATTCTTTACGGACAACGATTTGGTAAGTGTATTCGTCCATCCAAGCGTCTGAGGCGACAAAGTAACCATCTGCACCGACCTTGTCTCCCCATGAGTTTTCAACTTTCCACTTGGTTGACTTGCCATTTTCGTCCAAGTCCACACCTGTCAAGACCATGGCGTGGGTCATCAAACTTTCGCTGTAGTCCAAACGTCCAGCCTTGTCTTGAGTCAGTTGAATATCCATGCTTGATTCAAAGTCATAAACATCAGTCGCAAGGATTCCAGCTTTGCGGTTGCTGAGCTGGCCGACATCTGAACCAAACCAAACAGTTTCTCCTGTTTGCATTTGGGCAATCGCCAATTCTTTTAAGCGCTCCATTGGTACGTTGATGTAACGAACTGCACGGCTACCAACCACATTTCCCAACATCTCAACTGTGTAAGATTTACCGTAAGGCTTGTCAGCAGTTGGAGCATTGATAACAGAAACGTAGTCTTCTAGAGGAAGATTGACATATTTCTTGTAAAACTCTTGTGGCGTGATACCCTTTTCGCTTTGGTAGTTATCATCCTTATCGCGATAAGCAAAGTCAAATTTACGCGGTGGAAGACCTAGTGACATAGCAAGGAAGTTAAAGATTTCTTGCAAGAGGTCTTCTTTCTTAGCTTGAACAGTCGCTTGGTCAGCACCAGAAGCGAGCAAGTCACGCAAGATTTGGGCATCTTGGCGAAGCAATTTGTTAAGAATTGCATTGAGCTCACGGCTATTACTAGATGAAACAGACTCAGGGTAAACTGACTTAGGAACGACACCATATTTTTCAAAGAGGGCCACGACCATATCCCACTGTCCACCGTCTTGTTGTGGAGTTTGGAGTAGGAAGCTAACCTTACGGCTCGTCAATTCTTGATCTGCAGTCGCAATGACTTGCTCCAAGAACCAGTTAGATTTTTCATACTTGTCCCAGAAGAAAGTGTGGGCTTGTGACAATTCAAAGTTTTCCAATTTATATTGAGAAATGAGTTTGTGACGGAAGGTGTTGAGAGCTGCAAACATCCAGCAACGACCAGACGCTTTCTGGTTAGTAACCTTGTCCTTGGTCAAATCCAATGAGAAAACAGGTGCATTGTCTACATGACTTTGGCGACGTTCTAGAGCTGCAAAAATTCCATTGTGGCTGGCAGCATTTTCAATTGCTTGGTATTTGACATTTGCTTCATAGTTGGCAAATAGTTTATCTGTAAATGATTCTTGAATCGCGTTCATAGATTCCTCCTTTTATTCTACTGTCTATTATAACTCTTTTCACAAAGGAAGCAACTGAAAAATGAAAAAGGCAGGGACTTTCTCCTCACCTTTTCTAACATAATCCAAACTAAGCAATACTAGCAAGGAGAACTTCTAACTCCTCCTTGGTCAAGCGACGCCATTCTCCTCGTTTCAAATTCTCATCCAAAACTAGAGTCCCCATGGCCAAACGTTGTAGGTCCACTACTTCCTTCCCGCAGTATGCTACCATGCGTTTGACTTGATGAAATTTTCCTTCTCTAATAGTCACCCGAACCTGGCTCTCATCCTTATATGAATCCACTGACAAAATCTCCAGTTTGGCCGGCTGGCAGGTAAAGTCCTTGAGCGGAATACCCTTGCCAAATGTTTCCACATCTTCTTGGCTCATGATTCCCTTGACCTGAGCTTGATAAGTTTTATCTACATGACGCTTGGGCGATAGAAGGGAATGAGCCAGCTTTCCATCATTTGTCAAGAGTAAGAGTCCATGCGTATCGATATCCAATCGCCCTACAGGAAAGACTTCTTTGGCACGTCCATAGTCATCCAACAAGTCCAGAACCGTTCTATGCTTGGGATCTTCAGTCGCCGAAATGACTCCTTGGGGCTTGTTCATCATGTAGTAGACAAACTCCTCGTACTCTAGCACTTGACCATCAAAGCGAATTTCGTCTTTTTCTTCATTTATTTGCAATTTTGCTGATTTTTCTTTTTTGCCATTGACCGTCACGCGTCCAGCCTTGAGCAAGTTTTTGACCTCCGTCCGACTTCCCACAGCGCATGCAACTAAAAATTTATCTAATCTCATAAAACTATTATATCATACTCAAAAGGAGGCTGGTACAATGACCAACCTCCTTTTCTTTTCATACTCTTCAAAAATCTCTTCAAACCGCGTCAACTTCCATCTGCAACCTCAAAACAGTGTTTTGAGCTGACTTCGTCAGTTCTATCTATAACCGCAAAGCAGTGCTTTGAGCAGCCTGCGGCTAGTTTCCTAGTTTACTCTTTGATTTTCATTGAGTATCAGATTTAAGAAATTAACTTCCTCGTCTCCAGAAAATAGCTAAGACAACCATAGCACCTAAAACAGCTGGAACAATAGCTATCCCCGCTAGATTTGGACCCCAAGTTCCAAAGAGCAGGTGCCCCAAAGAAGCACCAATCCAGCCGAGAAACATTTTCCCAAAGCATCCCATGCTTTCTCCGCGATTGGTTAAAGCACCTGCCAAGAGTCCTACTAGGAGACCAACAAACATACTTCCAAGCATAGCTTCTCCTTAAATTGCCCAGTCTCCATTGCGGAAGAGTGGTACGCGTGTTCCATCCTCACGGATACCATCGATATCCATTTGATTCGAACCAATCATAAAGTCCACGTGAACATCTGAACGGTTCAGTCCCGCAGCTTCAAGCTCTTCTTCGCTCATCTCCGCTCCACCAACAACGCTGGTCGCATAGGCTGCACCGATAGCCAAGTGGTTTGAAGCATTCTCATCGAAAAGCGTGTTAAAGAAGGTAATGCCTGACTGAGAAATTGGACTTGGATCTGGTACCAAGGCACATTCACCCAAGGCACGCGCACCCGCATTTTCAAAGACAAGGTCCTTCATGACCTGATCACCCTTTTCAGCAGTAATGTCTACGATTTGACCATCCTTGAAAGTTACTTTAATGCCTTCGATGATATTTCCGTTGTAGCTAAGTGGTTTTGTAGAGGTTACATAGCCCTCTGCACGACGGAAGTCAGGAGCCGTAAAGACTTCTTCTGTCGGCATATTTGGTAAGAATTCTTCGCCCTGTGCATTGATAGCGCCAGCTGATTCCCAAACGTGATTCTTAGGCAAGCCAAGTGTCAAATCTGTCCCTGGCGCTGTGTAGTGAAGGGCTGAGAATTGTTCTTTATTGAGCATTTCTGCCTTGCTCTTAAGGATAGCAGCATGCTCTTCCCAAGCTTTAACAGGATCTTCTTCGTAGACACGGCAAGTTTTGAAGATCTGATCCCAAAGGAGGTCCACTGCTTCTTCATCGCTCGCAGCATTTGGAAAAACCTTCTTAGCCCACTCAAGCCCTGCTGCAGCTGCTACAGTCCAGCTAACCTTGTTGGATTGCGTTGCGATACGCATTGGCTTCATCGCAAGTCCCATAGCTTTGGCAGAAGCTGAAAGCTTGTCAGCATCCACTCCGTTCAAGGCACCTGGGTCAGAAGAACGGACACCGAGACGGCTAGCCTTGTTTTCCAAGAGGTAGTTCATCTCAGCAATCTTGTATTCTGGCACATTGTTCAGACGCTCTATCGGCGCGTGGAGGAATTTCTCACGGTTGATGATATCATCTGTCCACTGAACAATAACCTCATGAGCACCCAAGGCATAAGCTTCTTTCACGATCAAATGCGCCAACTCACGTTGCTCCACATCGATAGAAAGAGCCAAGGTGTGACCAGGTTGCACGTTAATTCCATTCGCAACCAACAATTTCGCATATTTTTCTAGATTTTCTTTAAAATTTGGTAAAACCATTCTATTCTTCCTTTTCTTTTGTTATTTTTCCTTCAAAGCAGAAAATAATCCTGCTAAAGCAATGGCACCAGACAAGAGCGCTGTCGATAGAATAATTGTTTCATCTGCCAGCTCTAGCTGATAGTCAAAAATCTTTTCAGCAGGTTTATCTTCCGCAAAAATTCTTAGTTTCATCAAATGTCCCCCATTACTAGTATATCACATATATTAGCATTTTAAAAAACAAGCTCATTAAAGCTTGTTTTTATTTAACTATCACAAAAGTCGTGTACATATCTTTCCACTTCTTTTTCCATAAATTGAATCTCACAAATACCCCATTTATCATTCTTTACCGTTACATCTGCCATCATCTGTAATTTTAAACTCTGGCGATTGAAAATTCCTTCCCACTGTTTATATTTTGCACTTGGAACTAAATTTCCAAACTTCGAATTTTGACTATCTGTAATGATACAGAGATTCCCAAAGGAGTGCAAAAATTTATCATCAATTTTTTCAACTCTTTCATCACTATTTGGATGTTGTGGAAACCAATGCTCTATAGAACGACGATATGTAAATTTGAAATCTTCAAACTTAACATCGTATGCTTTCTTTAATTCTTCACGATTTTTCCATAAAACATAATCTACAAAGTTAAAAGCATAAACAGGAATTGCACCATATTTCTTAATTCTTCTATCCTCAGTAAACAGTCTTTCTTCTGCATACGTCACTGCCATTTTTTCAAGAAATTCTTTAAAATGAGCACCAAATTCTTGATCATTTAGTTCTTCAATATGTCTGAAGAGAAATTGAAAAATCTCATATAACCAACGACTATCACGATTAGCAGTAAAGGTCACAGCAAACATAGATTGAAGGAGGATAATGTTTTTGTTAATTTCCGAATCTGAAAATGTATTCTTAGTAAAGCGTTCTTCAACTATGTAATGCTCTTTCGCTTTTCCATTAGGTTGATATTCATAATAAGTTCCCTTCTGCAAAAACCATTCATCCTTATTTCTGCTTGAAGAATCCATATTTGAATTTCTAACGATGTAATTATCAAAAATATGTTTTATTTTAAGAAGAAATTCACTGAATTCAATAATCCAAGTCTTATTTTTATTTTTTATATCAAATAGGGCTAAAAGTTTCTTGTCGTCTAACTGAACCTCATTGGTATCCTTACCTTCCCAAATTGCCAATACATGGAGTAGGAAGGTTGGAAAATCGATAACTTGGGTATAATCACCAAAATCTTTTTCTACTTCTATATTTTTTTCATTTATCTTTTTTCCTAATATATCTGATAACTTTCTTCTTTCATTTTGATAAAAATCAATATCATCATAAATATTATGAAATGAGTAATTTGTAAAATGCCATCCAAAAATACGTTCGCGTTCTTGAAAATCATCTGCTCTCTTCCGTCGCATCTTAAATTGACTTGATACCGGCTTATCAAATTCCGCACAGGCATCCCAAATTCTTGCAAATTTTTGTGCCATTTCTTGATCTGCACCAAACTTGGCCATCATTTGCGCCTTAAGGATCTCATGAGCCTCTAGTTGTTCTCCACGAGAGTTGAAACGTTCGAAATAAAGATTTAAGTCTAAATCTTCAGAAAGTATACTCCGAAAAATAATAACTTTATCAAAAAGATAATCAACGAAAGACTGAGGATTAAGGTGACGCTCCTCTAGCACTTTTTTCAATGCGTCTTTAGCATGTCCGTAACCTCTAGTTAATTCATTTTCATCGTCCTCAGAGATTTTTTCCTTAGTAAATAGTTTTTGAATATTCTCATTTGATTTCTTCCTAGCTGGAAAGGTAAGATTGACAGCTTTCAATAGATCAAAACCAAACTCATGCTTCAAAGCTAAGGCAATCAAATTAAGGGCTGTTGTCCGTTGTTGCCCATCTATGATTTTGAAAATGTCATTCTCTTTATTAACGACTAATGTTCCAATATAGTAATTGTCTCTATTTTCTTGAAAAGCATCTGCTACGTCGTTCAATAACTGCTCAATTTCATCATAAGTCCAGGCAAAATTTCTCTGATAAAGAGGAATAGCATAGGTATCTTCATTTAACAGACGATTAACAGATAAGCTTATATGCGTTTCTACCATTTATCTTTTTCCTCTTCTATAATCTTGTCCACAGTATAATTTTCAAATAACTCTCTATCTATCTTTATCATGAAATCATTCGGAGTGACGGCATGAGATAAAAGTTGAAATAGCTTTTGAACCTCTTTTTGTCTAAACCTTCCACCAGCAGCATAGTTCCCAACCGTCGCATCATATATGGCTTTAGATTTAACTCGAGGGTAGTAAGACCAAATAAACAAGGTCTCTACTATCTCCTTTGATAGCTCCTCTTTTCCAAATCTATCTGCGAAAAGCGAGCAAATATTTAGGAATATATTGTGACACTTGAGATAGCGACCCTTTGAGCTATTGTAAATGTTTAACATACCTTCTGGGTAAGCTAAATTTTGTTCTTCTTCCTCTAACTCATTAGAGACTCCAAACTTTTTATTTAAAAAATTTTTATGAACTTTAATAGTTTCATGAGAAGATTCAATATACTCAAAAAATTTACTTCCATCAATTATTGGCATAGTAATTGACATAGGGAGTTTTTCAATATGACGATACAATTCTAGGTATGGAAAGTTCTGATTCAAATCAACGCCTTTAAAGTCGTCAATAAAATCCTCTGTAAAACGGAGATAAGAGCCATAACGCTTGTTTGTTAATCCTGTCTCTCCTCGCGACCAACGTCTCATACGAAAAAGATGTTTATCAAACAACTCTTTGAGACTTAACTCTTTATCCTCTACAAATTGCTCCCACTTTTCAACAATTCTTTCATCTTCGGAATCTTGCTTGCGAAGATGATAGGCCTTGAGCAAATCATGAGGTTCTAAAGATTTTCCACGATTATTCTGAGAATCAAATAGCTGAAAGGCCTCTGATAATCGTTCTTGGGGCATAGTAATCACAGAGACAGCACAATTCTCTAATAAAAAGTTGCAAATGTCTTTTGCCTCATTTTCGCCAACTAATTGAGTTAAATTTTTCCACTCATTATAATTTTCACTCGCATGATAGCAAGATAGCTCTCCAAATTCTTCAGCACTCAACAGTTGATTAGCACCCTTATAATTCTCTAAGTCATCTAACGAATGAAGAAACAAAGAAATTGAAATTAGCCGTTGCTGTCCATCGACAATATCTAAGTGTCCATCATTCTTATGCAGGATAACGGAACCAATCTGATATTCCTTTTTCCCCATAGCATCTCGTAAATCATAAAAAAGATTACGGATATGTTTTCTGTTCCATTTATATGGTCTTTGATAAGAAGGAATCCGCAAATTCCCTTTTTTCAATAGTTCTCCAACCTTTTTAGAAGTAAATTGAATAGTCATTTTATCCTCATTTATATTTATCTATCATTTCTTGAACCGTTCGCTTCATATCCTCTACTAAAATCCGAGGAGACAAAACAGTAACTGCTTCCCCTTGTCCCAGTAACCAGCGTTTAAGACCCGGTGTATACTGACTTTTAAACTTAAAATGAGTCCAGGAACCATTTTTCCCAACTATTTTTGCATTTGGAAATTGATCCATCACAATAGTAGGATCATACAAATACCCAATCTCAATACTGATTTTCTTCCCGATAAAAGCATCAACTCTCTCGTTACGAATATCACCATCTCTAAATTTATCTCGATAAGAAATAGAGGGTTTCTCTATACCACTAAGAGACCATGATTGGATACGGTCTACTCTTAAAGTAATATAAGTAGCGTGTTTTAACTGATAAACAACCAGATAAAAATAATGACTATCATAGTAAAGAGATACAGGCAAAACCGTCTGCTTCTTAGAAGACTCCGAATAAGGTTTTTGATAGATAATGTCTAAGACCTGTTCATGTAGAATAGACTCCGATAAATTCCAAATTTTCTCTATTCTATCTTGCTGATCCGTTAAGGGAGCATAATTAAGCTTTTCACTACCAATGATTTGCTCAATTTCTTTCTGGTCATCACGAGGAATTAAAATCAGTAAATTTTTTAGTAAGCTATCAATTTCTGGCCGATTCAATGCTCGATTTTCCAATAAAATCTTTGAAATAACAAGTATATCCTTTTTATTAAAAACTGACTTACTTGATAGGCTATACTTATTCGTTTTACGACTATAAAGCAGGTCTCCATTAAAATCGGGATGACTGGATAAAATATCACGAAGGAGCGAAAAATCTCTCTGTATCGTCTTTTCACTAACCTCAAATTCCTGGGCTAATTGCTTTTTTCCTAACGGAGTCCCAAACTGTAAGCGTAAAAAGATTGTTAGTAATCTCTCTTGATCATTCATTTGCAATTTCCTTCTACATATTATTCAAACAATATTATTTCCAGTACATTTTTATCACTTCTATAGTCTAACTAGCACTTTATATTCAAAACGATTAAAGCAAAATAAACTAGCCCTTAGATGATTTCAACTGTACCACTATGCCAGATTCGAAGAACTCAACTACGGATTCAGCCATATTTTTTAAGTCTTCGGGTAAGCAGTCTGAATATACAATGAAGAGTTTGCTTCTTTTCTTATTCTCTTTGAATTGCTGCATCCAGTATTCCTGTACCCTTTGATCAGCCTCTCCCAAGAATTGAACTCCATCCAGAAAAATCAAATCATACTCTGTATACTCCATTTGCATTTTTATCCATTGACTATGTTTAGAAAAAATCAAATTATCTCTCACTCGATAATATGCAAGTGATGCTATTGGAGTAGCAGGTTTTATTTTAGTTAACGTATAAAACAAATGCCATCTGTCAGTCTCTGAAATACCGCAAATGTAAATACATTGAGAATCTTCTTTTAAGTCTATTTGTGGAAATCCGGTCCAATCACTCCCATCATCTTTCAAGCCTTTTTCAAAATTATAAATTTCCTCTTCAATTGACACATTAGAATTTAAAATTTCTTGATTCACCATATTATACTCTCTTTTCTTTTATTTTTAAGAGAATTATAACAAATCAAGTGGACATTTTTTGTCCACTTGATCAAAATAAGCAATTTTTTAAAACAAATCATCAAACAAACTCAACTGGTTGTCCTCTGGCATATTGCCGAGAATCCCCATTTCATCCATCTTTTCAACCAAGGTTGATGAAAGTCCACCACGCTTGCGCAGTTCTGTCTTAGAGAGGAACTCACCCTCTTCACGCGCACGCACCAACTGCTTAGCAACGTTCTCTCCCAGACCATCCATTGCTACAAATGGTGGGATAAGAGTGTCTCCGTCAATGATGAATTCAGTCGCATCACTACGATAGAGGTCTAACTTGCCAAACTTAAAGCCACGTTCCCACATCTCATTGACAATCTCAAGAGTGGTATAGAGGTCAATTTCCACATTAGAGGCTTCATTGTTCTTCCGTTTTTCAGCGATTTCTTCCATTCTGCGCTTGATGGCGTCCAAGCCCGCACCCATGGTCTTGATATCAAAAGCCTTAGCGCGGATTGAAAAGTAAGCACAGTAGTAATAAATGGGATGGTGAACCTTGAAGTAGGCTACGCGCAAGGCCATCATAACGTAGGCTGCCGCATGGGCTTTAGGGAACATATACTTGATTTTTCCACAGGACTCGATATACCACTCTGGCACCTTATTGGCCTTCATGGCTTCGATATAGCCATTTCGCTCCTCTTCTGAAATCTTCAACCACAAGCCCTTACGTACCCGTTCCATGATGGTAAAGGCCATCTTAGGCTCGAGACCCGCATGCATGAGGTAAACCATGATGTCGTCCCGACAACCGATAACAGTCGATAGGTCCGCAATTCCTTGCTTGATCAAATCCTGGGCATTTCCCAACCACACATCGGTACCGTGGGATAATCCAGACAACTGAAGCAATTCCGCAAAGGTCGTCGGATGCGTTTCGTCTACCATCCCACGTACAAAGTTTGTTCCAAACTCTGGGATTCCCAGCATGCCCGTCGGCGTTCCGATTTGCTCAGGTGTTACCCCTAGTACATCAGTTCCAGAAAAGAGGGCCATGACACCTTCATCATCCATAGGAATTTCATTAGGGTCAATACCAGACAAGTCCTGCAATTTTCGAATCATGGTCGGATCATCATGCCCCAGTACATCGAGTTTGAGGACATTCTCATCGATATCATGGAAGTTAAAGTGAGTCGTCTGCCATTCAGCCGTCACGTCATCCGCTGGATACTGAACAGGCGTAAAGTCGTAGACATCCATGTAGTTCGGAATAACAACGATTCCTCCTGGGTGTTGTCCTGTAGTCCGCTTGACACCGGCAGCACCTTGGGCAAGACGTTCCACCTCTGCATCACGATAAAACTTCCCATAGTCTCTCTCATAGCCCTTGACAAATCCATAAGCAGTCTTAGCAGCAACTGTACCAACCGTTCCTGCACGGAAGGCATATTCTTCACCAAAGATATCACGTACATCCAAGTGGGCGCTAGGCTGGTCTTCTCCCGAGAAGTTCAAGTCAATATCGGGAACCTTGTCCCCATCAAAACCAAGGAAGGTCTCGAAAGGAATATCCTGTCCATTTTTGCTGAGTTTATGACCACACTTTGGACAGTCCTTATTAGGCATATCAAACCCTGAACCGTAAGAACCATCCGTGATAAACTCGCTGTACTGACACTGACCACAGACGTAGTGTGGAGAGAGAGGATTAACCTCCGTAATCCCAATCATAGTCGCAACAAAACTGGACCCAACAGACCCACGAGAACCAACCAAGTAGCCCCGTTCATTGGAACGTTGCACCAGCATCTGCGAAGCCAGATAAATCACGGCAAATCCATTCCCCAGAATGGAAGTTAATTCTTTTTCAATCCGCAAATCAACGATATCTGGCAGCGGATTTCCATAAATCTCAAAGGCTTTTTTGTAGGTCAGCTCGGCGACCGTTTCTTCCGCCTTGTCAATGAAAGGTGTGTACAAGTCACCCTTAACAACCTCAACAGGTTCAAAGATTTCTGCCAAGACATTAGTGTTTTCAATAACTAGTTTGCGTGCTAAATCTTCACCCAAGAAGGCAAATTCATCCAACATCTCATTGGTCGTTCGAAAATGAGCCTTTGGAAGAGGAGCTGGTTGGGCATGTTCCCCATGACCAATGGTTCGGTTAATCATAGCCCCTTGTCCCAAACTACGGACGATAATTTCACGGTAAATCTCTTCTTCTGGTTCGATATAGTGGACATTTCCCGTAGCCAGAACAGGCTTGCCAAGACGATCTCCAACCTCTATCAAGCTCTTGATAATGGTCTGAAGTTCCTCCATATCCTTGACCTGCTCTTTGGCAATCAATGGCGCATAGATAGCTGGTGGCATGACCTCGATAAAGTCATAATACTTGGCCACCTCAACCGCCGCATCCACACCTTGGGATACAACCGCGTCAAAAACTTCACCCTCCGAGCAAGCCGACCCCAAAATCAAGCCCTCCCGATGGGCATCTAGAACCGTTCTCGGAATCCGTGGCACTCCTTCAAAGTACTTGGTGTTAGACAAAGAAACCAACTTAAAGATATTTTTCAACCCTACTTGATTCTTAACATAAATTGTCGCATGTTTAATCCGAGCTTTTTTATAAGAGTCTGGACTAATCAAATCAATGTTCAGTCTAGCCAAATCAGTCACACCATGTTTTTCTGCTACCTCTTTGATAAAGATGAAAAGCAAACGACCCGTAGCTTCCGCATCGTAGTTGGCCATGTGGTGGTGTTCAAGTGCTACACCAAAACGCTTAGTCAAAGGCCCCAAACCATGACGTTTATACTCAGGATAGAGATTTCTAGCAAACTCCAGCGTATCGATGACTGGCTGGCTAATTTTAGGAAGACCATGACGATCATAGTTAGCATTCATAAAGCCAACATCAAAGGTAGCATTGTGGGCGACTAAGACTGTATCCTTGCAAAATTCTTGGAATTCTTGCAAAACTTGTTCCAGTGGTTTGGCATTTTTAACATGGTCATCTGTAATTCCAGTCAACTCAGTAGTAAAAGCGGACAAGGGATGCCCAGGATTGATAAATTCATCAAATTCGGCAATAACATTCCCCTTGTACATCTTAGAGGCCGCAACCTGAATCAAATCATTATAGATAGCTGAAAGTCCCGTCGTTTCCACGTCAAAAACTACATAGGTCGCTTCTGACAAGTCCATCTCCACTTCGTTATAAACGATTGGAACACGATCCTCCACGATATTGGCTTCCATTCCATAGATCAGCTGGATTCCAGCTTTCTTGGCCGCCTTATAGCCGTGTGGGAAAGATTGAACATTTCCATGGTCCGTGATGGCAACCGCCTTGTGTCCCCACTTAGCAGCTATCGCAACGATCTCCTCTACTTCTGGTAGAGCATCCATAGTCGACATATTAGTATGAGCATGAAACTCAACCCGACGCTCACCTTCTGGCATCAAATCCTTCCGCTCATAGTGAACAACTTCCTGCACATCCTGGACGTTCATGGTCAAATCACGTGTGAAGTTATTCATCTCCACATTACCACGAACTCGGAGCCAAGAATTCTTCTTAATGATGTCAAACTTCTGAGCTTCTTCTTCATTCTTAACCCATTTTTGCATTGAAAAACTTGAAGTGTAGTCTGTCATTTTAAAGTTGATCAAAACGCGACCAGTTCTGGTCACTTTATGTTCCACATCAAAAACGACCCCTTCAAAGACCAGACGATTTTCCTCAGTCGTCACGTCAATCATCTGGGTAACTTCAGCCTTATCTAGTTTAGGCTTGGCCATAGCCTTTTTAGCCTGAAAATCAAAGGCTGGCTTCTCTTCTACTGGAGGAGGAGCCATTTGTTCCAATTGCTCCATAGCTCGAAGCGCTTCCTCATTGGCAGCCTGAACGATTTGTTCATTCTCCGTATGGAAGGCTTCCTCCTGCTCTTGTGTAAGAGCATCATTCTTTTCTATTTGGCATACAAAAGCTGGAAAACCAAACTTTTCGAGTTGCTTTGCCAAATTAGGAAGATGATTCTTCTTAAAGTGCTCCTTATCAATCGCCTCTGAACCTTCAATAATGAGTTGATTTCCCTCCACACGAACGTTTAAATTCTGGTAAAGAGATTTAAACCCCTGACTTGCACATGGACCTTCAGAAAAAGCCTCTCTATAGTAGGCCTGCAAGAGTTCATTAGAGACTTCTTGAGAAAGAGCCTTGATTTCGAAAACAGCTCGGTTTCCTGTCTTAGAAAATTCTTCACCAAGCCCTTTCTTTAACTCTAAAAAGATTTCAATCGGTAAAATATTAGAAAATACAAAATGAAATTCCCAAATCTTACTAATTTTATGAACCACAACACGCTCAATTCTGGCATCAACAAGAGCAGGATCCCGTCTCAATTGATCAGAGACTCCTAGTTGATTCATTAAAATTTCAAACTTACTTGACATTCATTTTCCTCACATTATTCTCTTACTATTTTACCATAATTAAAGAAAATATATGACTGGTACCATTCCTTAAGCACTACTAGTTTACACAAATTTGTTCCGTAAACAAAAAAGAAGACTCTCAGAATCTCCTTAATAAATAGAAAAAGATACCTTTAAGTATCCTCGCAATCAATCGGGAAGACAGGATTCGAACCTGCGACACCTTGGTCCCAAACCAAGTACTCTACCAAGCTGAGCTACTTCCCGCGTTAAATAAAAAAATGC